>NZ_CM009578.1:4002008-4149434 GCF_002993885.1 Sphingopyxis lindanitolerans | reverse complement strand
GCGTCGCAATCGGCAGCGAAGGGCGCACCGCGCTTGCCGCCATGGTGACCGGCGGCGTCGGCGACATCCCGCTCCCGGCCGGGTTCCGGCTCGACGCTTATGCGCAGGCGGGCATCGTCGGGACGCGACCGCACCGACGCCGACGCCTTCGCCACTTGGCGCGGCGCGGCGTTTCCGTCGATCGATACCGCCGCCGTAGGGGCGCGGGTCGCCGCCCGGCTATGCGGCGACGCGGCCGCCGGTTGTTTTTTCGCGCTCTGCGAGAGCGAAGGTCGGGCCGCACTGATGGTCGGCCTCTGCGCCCACGAGGATGCGCGCGAGGCGCTCGCCCTGGCGGTCGCGGCGCGAAGCTTTCTCGAACGCCATTGGCATGAACGGACCACCGAGGATGCGCTGGCCGCCGTGCGCGACCGATTCGCCGCGACGCAGCTTTGTCACCTGGCCTGGAGCGAGGGCCATCCCCCGGTCGCCCCCCGCCTGCTGGCGGTCACCGATACCGGAACCGCCGCCGCCGCCGAATCCTATGTTCGCGCGACCGGCGATGCACCGCCCGCCACGACGATCGACCGGATCGAGGCGCTGCTCGAACCGAACGGCGCCCTTGCCGTCGTCGGTCCGGCCTGATCAGCCGAGCGCGGCAAGCCCCGCCGCGACATCGGCCTCGATGGCAAAGATCGGCGTGAAACCGCTGATGTCGAAAACCTCGTGGACCGCGGGCGACAGGCCGGTCAGCACCAGCCGGTGCCCCCCGGCCTTCGCCGCCTTCATCCCTTTCAGAAAGACGCGCAGCCCGGCCGAGCTGACATAGGCGACACCAGCCAGGTCCATGATCGTCGCCGGATGCTGCTGGACGCGATCGGGCAGGACCGCTTCCAGTTCCGGCGCGCTGTTGCTGTCGATCCGTCCCGATGCCGCGACCAGCCATGCGCCGTCGAGTTGCTGTTCGCTGATATCCATCATTCCGTCCCATTGCCCTTTGGCGCGCGCCGCCGCGCACCCTTATGTAGCGATTGTGAAATTTTTCCACTCGATTAAGTTGAAGCCCCGCAGGCGCAAGGCCCTGCCCCTGGATCGATCGGTGTCGTGGCGACGGAATATAACTGCACCCTGTCCGACAGCCGCGCCGGTTTGCAGGCGCTGATGGACAGCGCGGAGGCTTTTCTCGCAGGCAATGCGGTTCCCGATCGCGCCGCGGCGCAGATGCTCGTCGCGCTCGACGAGATCGTCAGCAATATCTTCGCCCATGGCGCCCGTGAGGGCGAGCCGACCGTCACGGTCGCGCTGCACGTCGCCGAGGGGCGGATCGCGGGCGAGATCGTCGACGACGGCATCGCGTTCAACCCGCTCGCGGCGGCGGCGCCCGACACCGGCCTGGCGATCGAGGACCGTCCGATCGGCGGGCTCGGCCTTCATATCGTGCGCGCGACGATGGACGATATCCGCTATGATCGCGATCACGGACAGAACAGGCTACGATTCCATAAGATATTCGCGCTAAACGATTCGGATTAGGGGCCGCGGCGCCGCCTGTGGGGGCACGGCGCGATCGGGGGGTGGTGAATGTTCAGTTCGTCGTGCAAGTTCGTGCCCGACCCGGCGGCGCCCGCGCCGCTGCTCGCGGTTTGTCGCGACGCCGCGCTGGGCCTGTGCGTCCGGGCGCTGCACGACTGCGCACCGGGAAGCGTCATCGAGAGTTTCGACGGCGACATCGGCCCGCGCGTCTCGCAGCACAGCCTGCAGGTGCGACCGGGGCGGCACATCGCGGGAACGCGGCATATCGGCTATCTGTCGCACGCCTGCGACCCCAATTGCCGCCTCGACATGACGCGCTTTGAACTGGTGGCGCTGCGCGCGATCGCGGCGGGCGAGCTGCTCTCGATCGATTATGCCGCGACCGAGGACAGGCTTTACGCGCAATTCGCCTGCGCTTGCGGCGCCCCCGGCTGCCGCCGCTGGATCACCGGACGCGACGAGGCGATCAGCCCGGTCGGCGCCCGCTTCCTCGCGGCGCAGGGCGGCGCGGTCGCGCCCGTCTGACCGGCCCGGGCGATGACAAGCCATTGGTGGGAGCGCGACGATCTTCGCTATGAGGCCGGTCAGCTGACCTTCGCGGGCCATGACGTCGCGGCCCTCGCCGCGGCGGCGGACGGCCCGCTCTACCTCTATTCCGCCGCCCGCGTCCGCGCCAATCTCGCGCGGCTGCGCGCCGCGTTCGCCGAAACCGGCCGCGCGCATCGCGTCTATTATGCGATGAAGGCCAACCGTCATCCGGCGCTGCTCGCGATGCTCGCCGGGACGGGGCAATGCGGCATCGACATCTGCTCGCCGCGCGAACTCGATCAGGCGCTCGCCTGCGGTTTCGGCGCCGACCGGATCAGCTTCACCGGCACCGGCGTCTCGCGCCGCGATCTCGACGCGCTGCTGGTGCACGACGGCCTCGTCATCAATTGCGATTCGATCGGGATGATCCGCCGCATCGGCGAACGCAGGCCCGGACGCGCGATCGGCATCCGCGTCAATCCGGCGCGCGGAGTCGGCTATGGCGACAGCGAACGCCTCACTTACGCAGGCGCCCGGACCACCAAATTCGGTATCTATCGCGAACAATGGGCGGAGGCGCTCGCCGCCGTCCGGGCGCATGATCTTCGCGTCACCAGCCTGCATTTCCACGTCGGCTGCGGCTATCTCGACGACCAGCTCGGCGATTGGGAAGCGGCGCTGGCGGCGGGCCTCGCCTTTCTCGCCGACCTTCCCGACGTGCGCGTCGTCAATATCGGCGGCGGGCTGGGCGTGCCGCACCGCGCGTCGGACCGGCCGCTCGGTCTCGCGAAATGGGCGGCGCTGCTCCGGCGTCATTTTGCGGGTCGCACGGTCGAAATCGCAGTCGAGCCGGGCGATTATCTGGTCAAGGATGCCGGGATGCTCCTGCTCGAAGTCACCAATGTCGAGCGCAAGCAGGACACGCTGTTCGTCAGCGTCGACGGCGGTTTCAACCTGCATCCCGAACCGGCCTTTTACGACCTGCCCTGCGAGCCCGTGGCCTGCGTCCCGCGCACGGCCGACCCCGCGTCGTTCCAGCGCTGCACCATCGCGGGCAATATCAACGAAGCGCTCGACCTGTGGGCCGAGGACGCCCTGCTCCCGCCGCTCGCGGAGGGCGACGTCCTCGCCCTGCTCAACGCCGGTGGCTATGGCGCCGCGATGAGTTCGGATCATTGCATGCGCGGAATTTTCCGCGAAACCCTGCTCGCCTGATCAGAAATCGAACTGCGTCCGCAGCCCGAAGGCGTCGGCCGAATAGTCGCGGTCGCCGGTCACCGTGCCCAGCGCGGCATCGTCGACCATCAGATGGCCGTAATTGGCGGTCAGCCGGACGTAAGAGATCGGCGCCCAGACCAGCGAAACGCCCAGCGTCCGCTGGCGCCCGCCGACGATCCCGGCATCGTTCAGGTCGAGATGGTCGTAGCGCGCGTTGATCTCGATCGCCCCCGGACCGCCCTCGGTGATCGGGCGTTTCGGCGACAGGCGATCGAATGCGCCGTCCTTATACCCGCGGCTGTCGCCGCGCGTCAGGACATAGCCGACCTCGGCATAGCCGCCAAAGAAGGTCGGGTTGGCGAAACCGGGGCGGCTCGCCTTTTGCCAATAGGCTTCGCTCGCAACGTGGAACGGCCCGCGCAGCACCGCGCCCTCCAGCCCCAGCCCGCGTTCGCTCGACACGGCAAAGACGCCGGTATCGACGAGGCGGGCGTCGGTCGTGTGAACGAACGGTCGCGGCGCGTAGCGCACCCCGCTCGGCCCGTCGTTGAGCTGGCGCCAATGCGCCGATCCGGCGAGATGCAATTGCGTATCGCCCAGGCGGGGCATCCACACCGCGCGCCCGTCGAGACTGAAACTGTTGTTCGTATCGCTCAGCAGGTCATTGGCATTGTCGCCGAATATCCCGCCCTGAAGCAGGAACGCCTTGCCCTTATATTGCCCCGACAGGCCGACGCGGCGCTTGAAATTGAACGCCTGGGTAAAGGCCGCGCGCTCGGTAAAGCTGTTGAACAGGTCGCTCGTCAACTCGTCGAGCGACCAGAAGGGCTTGATCTGGCCCGCGGTGACCGAGAAAGGCCCCGGACCATAGGTGAGATAGACATCGGCCAGCTCGACCCCGCTGTTCGCGAAGTCGGCCTCGGCCCGATAGGCGAACCCGCCCGGAATCTTGCCGTCGACGCCCAGATAGATGCGGCGAAATTCGGTCGCGACACCGCCGCGCGTGTTGGTCACGCCCGCGGGCGCGTCGATGCTCGCGACATCGACCTGCATCCGGCCGCGCGGCTTGAAGCTCCAGCCGTCGGCGGTCTTGAGTTCGGGGGCGCCCTTCCAGACGATTTCAGTCGCGGGCTTCGCCGCCGCCGCCGGGGCGGCGGGCGCGGGGGAGGCGGGCGCCGCGACCGGCGGCGGCGCCGGTTGCCCCATCGCGGCGTCGAGCCGGGTCTCGAGCATCTGCACCTGCCCCTTCAGCGCCGCGATCTGCGCGCGCAGGTCCGCGGCTTCCTCGGCGGTCATGGCCTGGGCGTGGGCAGCAGTCGGCAGGGTGAAAAGCGTCGTCGCCAGCAGGGCGGCGGTCAGGGCGTGGCGCATCGGCGAATTGCTCCATAGCATAAGGTGACAATCGCTGGGCTGTTATGACCGGCAGATGACAGTTGCACGTCATTTCGATGACATTTTTGTTTCATCATGCGTTTTCACGCGCCCCCAATCGCCCTATTGCCTGCCCGCTGCGAACGGTTAAGGACGGGCAAGTTTTTTTGGCCAGCTTTCTTGGCCAGTTTTTTCGGGCAACCGTTCGGCTGCCCCCTTCGGGAGATCATCATGACGATCAAGTTTGACGGGCGTGTTGCCATCGTGACCGGCGCGGGCGGCGGGCTCGGCCGGGCCTATGCCCTCGAACTCGCGCGGCGCGGCGCCAGGGTCGTGGTCAACGACCTCGGCGGATCGCGCGACGGCACCGGTCATTCGGACGCCGCACTGGCCGTCGTCGAGGAAATCAAGGCGGCGGGCGGCACCGCCATGTCGAATGGCGGCAGCGTCACCGAATATGACCATATGGTCGAAATGGTCGCCAAGGCGAAGGCCGACTGGGGCAGCGTCGACATCCTGATCAACAACGCCGGCATCCTGCGCGACAAGAGCTTCGCGAAGATGGAGCCCGCCGATTTCGACCTTGTCGTCCAGGTCCACCTGCTCGGCAGTGCGAACGTCACCAAGGCGGTGTGGGACATCATGCGCGAGCAGGCCTATGGCCGCATCCTGATGACCGCGTCGTCGACCGGCCTTTATGGCAATTTCGGCCAGGCCAATTATGGCGCGGCGAAGCTGGGCCTCGCGGGGTTGACCAAGACGCTCCACCTCGAAGGCGCGAAATATAATATCCGCTGCAACACGATCGCGCCGGTCGCGGGCACGCGGATGACCGAGGATATTTTCCCGCCCGAATTGTTCGAGAAATTCACGCCGGAAAATGTCGTCCCCGCTGCGCTCTATCTGGTCAGCGAGGATGCCCCGACCAACATGATCGTCGGCGCCGGCGCCGGCGCGTTCCACGCCGCCTATGTCACCATGACCCCCGGCATCGCGCTGCCCGAGGGCGAGCGCACCCCCGAAGGCGTCGCCGCCGCCTGGGACAAGATCATCGACCGCAAGGGCGAGACCGTCCCGCAGTCGGGCGCGGAGCAGTCGATGGCGGTGATGAAGGCGTTGCAGGCGCTCGGCTGAGATTTATCCGTCATCCCGGCAAAGGCCGGGATGATGGGACTGCGATTGGCGCCGCACTGTATTGACACACCAATACGCCTATGCCATATTCCAGGCGGGGCAAGGGGATCGGTCTAAGAAGGACGACCCCGATGTATAGTGAAAGCGACCTGCAAGCCGCGGTCGATGCGAAAGTGATGACGCCGGAGGCCGCGCAGGCCTTTCGGTCGCACGTCGCGTCGGTGCGCGCCGCCCCCGGAGCGGACGAGGAATCCTTCCGCCTGATCACCGGCTTCAACGACATCTTCGTCAGCATCGCCGCGGTGATCCTGCTCGTCGCGGTCGGCTGGATCGGCGAATCGATCCACCCCGCCCTCGCCGGGGTCTTCGTCGCCGCATCGGCGTGGGGCCTCGCCGAATATTTCACGAGGCTGCGCCGTATGGCGTTGCCCAGCATCGTGCTTGTCCTTGCCTTTGCGGGCGGCGTGCTCGGTTCGATGATCGGGTTCCTCGTCAAGCATGGCGAGGCGATTTTCGGCCATCAGCCGGCTGAATCGACGATGGCGATCGTCGTCAGCGCGATGGCGTTGATTACCGCCGGCGCGACCTGGCTGCACTGGCAACGGTTCATGGTGCCGATCACCGTCGCCGCCGGAACCGCCGCCATCGCCGCGACTGCGGTCGCGCTGGTCCTGTCCATATTCGGCGTGTCGACATCGCCCGACCTCGTCATGACGCTGGTGCTGATCGCCGGGCTCGGCGTCTTCACGCTCGCCATGTGGTGGGACCGCAGCGACCGGGTGCGCCAGACGCGGCGCAGCGACGTCGCCTTCTGGCTCCACCTGCTCGCGGCGCCGATGATCGCCCACCCGATCTTTCACCTGCTCGGCGTGACGCGCGGCGACGATATCGGCAGCGGCGCCGCGGTGATGGTCGTCGGCATCTATATCCTGTTCGGGCTGATCGCGCTGGCGATCGACCGCCGCGCGCTGCTCGTCTCGGCGCTCGCCTATGTGCTGTTCGCGATGACGCAGCTTTTCCGCACCTTCGGCGCGGTCGAACTCAATGTCGCGCTGACCGCGTTCGTGATCGGATCGGCGCTGCTGCTGCTCTCGGCCTTCTGGCAGAATGCCCGCGCCATGGTGGTGGGGTTGCTGCCCGCGAATCTGGCGAACCAGCTTCCCGCGACGGTGCGGGCCGTCAGCCCGATACCAGCTTCATAAGCTTGCGTTCGACGGGGGCGAGCACATTGGTTAGCTCGTCCCCGCGTTTCAGGATCGCCCCGGCTTCGGAGACAAGGGCCCACATGCCCTGTCGGCTCCGCAAGGCGGGGCGTTTTTCGATGCGGTATTCGGGGCGCTCGGCGGCGCGGCGAAAGGCTGAGAAGATCGCCGCATCGCGGTGGAAATCCATCGCATAATCGCGCCAATGCCCCGCCGCGACCATCCGGCCATAAAGATCGAGAATGCGCATAAGTTCGATGCGCTCGAAACCGGTCTGCTGCGACGCCGCCCGATTGGCGAACGGCAGAGGCGTCACCGTCCCCATGGATTCGCGTTCCTAGGCGCTTTTCCGGCTCCCTTTGCGCTGCGGCGCGTCGGTCTCCTCTTTGCGCGCATCGCGCTCGGCGATCAGCATCGCGAGCTGTTTTTGCATCTGTTCGAGCTGGCATTGCAGCAATTCGACCTTCTGCGTCGCGGGGTCGAAGCTTTCGTTGCACGGCGTCCCATAAGGCACGAACTCGCGCGCATATTCGGTTGCATCGAGCAGGGTCGAGCGCGCCGGGATGCCGACCATCACCGCGCCCTCGGGCACGTCCTTGGTCACCACCGCATTGGCGCCGACGCGCGCGCGCGGCTTGACGATGACCGGCCCAAGAATCTGCGCGCCCGACCCGACGATCACATCGTCGCACAATGTCGGGTGGCGCTTGCCGCCGACGCCGTTGGCGGGATCGGTGCCGCCCAGCGTCACATCCTGATAGATCGATACATTGTCGCCGATCTCGGCCGTTTCGCCGATCACGACGCCGAAACCATGGTCGATGAACAGGTGGCGGCCGATCTGCGCGCCCGGATGGATGTCGATTCCGGTCATCCAGCGCGCGAAATGATTGACGAAGCGCGCGAGGAAGAACAGGTCGGCCTCGAACAGCCAGTGCGCGATGCGGTGCATGCCGACCGCGAGCAGCCCCGGATAGAGCAATATTTCCCAGCGCGACCGCGGCGCCGGATCGCGCGCCTTGATCGAATCCAGATAGGCGATCAGCCCGTTGAACATCGCGTCTATCCCCTGCGACCCTATTTCTGTACCGCGCAAGATAGATGTTCGGGGGCGGCATTTCCACCCCTGGCGTGTTTTTGTCGATCAGCGCCCGAACAGGCCGATCCGCAGCAACCGCAACCCTTCGCTCCGCCAGCGCCTTTCGCCATCCCGCGCGGCGATCGCGGCGGCCCAGCGGTCGAGCATCAGCAAGGCCTTGCTTCCGCCGAAAGACGCGCGCGGCGGCGCGGGCTGGTCGCGGGCGTCCGCCAGGAATTGCCGCCCCTCCCCTTCGCCCGCCTGAAGCCCGGCGCCCCAAAGCAATCCCCAGCGCGCGCCGCCCGCACCACCCGAAAGGCGGAACAACGCCTCGCCGAACCCCGCCGCCGCCTCGCGCCGCTCGGCTTCATTCTCGGCGAGCAGCATTGCTTCAGCCGCGTCGACGAGCGCATCGAGCCCGTCCTGCCCGGCCCACGTCGCCTGCAATTCGGCGAGCAGCGGCTCGCCCTTCGGCAGCGCGGTGGGATCGGTCGCGAGCATCGCCATCATGTCGCGCCACCAGGCAAGCTTGATCTGCCCGATCATCGGCTCGCGCGCATCGCCGATCAACCGAGCCAGCCGCTCGGCCAGCGCCCACAACGCCGCCATCGCCGGGCGCCTTTCGCGCGGCACCGCGACCATCACGCGCGGGTCGCGGATGTCGGGGTAGGGTGCGCCCTCCGCTGCGTGATTATCTAGCATATATCAGATACACCGTGCCCCTGCGAAGGCAGGGGCCCACCTCCTATGCTATCGTCGTCCGGCACGGTCGGCTCAAGGTCGCAATGGCGGGAGATGGGCCCCTGCCTTCGCAGGGGCACAGCCTTTAACTGCGATTGCAGACCGCCTTCACCGCCGCGATCACGCGCGGGGTGTCGACCAGCGCCGCCTTTTCGAGATTATGCGCATAGGGCAGCGGCACATCCTCGTTGCACACGCGCATGACCGGGGCGTCGAGATCATCGAAGCCCTGCTCCATCGCGACCATCGCAAGCTCGCTGGCGATCGAGCAGGTCGGCCAGCCTTCCTCGACGACGACCAGGCGGTTGGTCTTCTTGAGGCTGGCGAGCATGGTCGCGACGTCGAGCGGGCGTAGCGTGCGCAGGTCGATGACCTCGGCCTCGATCCCCTCGCCCGCCAGCGTATCGGCGGCTTCGAGCGCGAGCCCGACGCCGATCGAATAGCTGACGATGGTGACATCGCCGCCCTCGCGCATGATCCGCGCTTTGCCGATCGGCAGGACATAGTCGGCGACGTCGGGAACGTCGAAGCTGCGGCCATAGAGCAACTCATTCTCAAGGAAGACGACCGGGTCTTCGCTGCGGATCGCGGCCTTGAGCAGGCCCTTCGCATCGGCGGCGTCATAGGGGGCGATCACGATCAGGCCGGGGACGCTCGCATACCAGGGCGCAAAATTCTGGCTGTGCTGCGCCGCGACGCGGCTCGCCGCGCCATTGGGGCCGCGGAACACCATCGGACAACGCATCTGGCCGCCCGACATATAGTTGGTCTTGGCCGCCGAATTGATGATGTGGTCGATCGCCTGCATCGCGAAGTTGAAGGTCATGAACTCGATGATCGGCTTCAGCCCGCCCATCGCCGCGCCGGTGCCGAGCCCGGCAAACCCATATTCGGTGATAGGCGTGTCGATGACGCGGCGCGCACCGAATTCATCGAGCAGGCCCTGCGTGACCTTGTAGGCGCCCTGATATTCGGCGACTTCCTCGCCCATCACGAAGATGCGGTCGTCGGCGCGCATTTCCTCGGCCATCGCATCGCGCAGCGCTTCGCGCACGGTCAGACGAACGGTCGCGGTGCCTGCGGGGATCGCGGGGTCGGAGGCGCGTTCGACGGCGGCGGGTTTCGGTACCCTTTCCTCCGTTTGCCCTGAGCTTGTCGAAGGGCCGTTCTTTTCTTCCACCGTTGCAGAAGAGGAGGACGGTGCTTCGACAGGCTCAGCACGAACGGGCTTGGAAGGCGCTTCCTCGCCTTCGCCCGCGATCGTCGCGATCACGGTGCCGACCTTCACATTGTCACTGCCTTCGGGAACCAGGATCGACGCGATCGTGCCTTCGTCGATCGCTTCATATTCCATCGTCGCCTTGTCGGTCTCGATCTCGGCAAGAATGTCGCCCGATTTGACCGTATCGCCTTCCTTGACGAGCCACTTGGCGAGCGTGCCCTCTTCCATCGTCGGCGACAGCGCCGGCATCTTCAGTTCGATCGCCATCTCAATATTGCTCCACCAGCACGTCGGTATAAAGTTCATGCGGCTCGGGCTCGGGCGCGCTTTCGGCGAAGTCGGCGGCGTCGCTGACGATCTGGCGGATTTCCTTGTCGATATCCTTGATCTTGTCCTCGCTGATCCCGGCGCCCTGCATCAGTTTCTTGAGATGCTCGATCGCGTCGGACTTGTCGCGCACCGCCTGCACTTCCTCGCGGCTGCGATATTTGGCGGGGTCGGACATCGAATGGCCGCGATAGCGATAGGTCTTGAGTTCGAGCAGGATCGGTCCCTTGCCCGCGCGCACCCATGCGAGCGCTTCCTCGGCCGCGCCGCGCACCGCGAGCACGTCCATGCCGTCGACCTGCATGCCGGGGATGCGAAAGCTTTCGCCGCGGCGATAAAGCTGGTCCTCGGCGCTACTGCGGTTGACCGAGGTGCCCATCGCGTACTGGTTGTTCTCGATCACGAAGATGATCGGCAGCTTCCACAGCTCGGCCATGTTGAAGCTCTCATAGACCTGGCCCTGGTTCGCGGCGCCATCGCCGAAATAGGCCATGGCGACGCCGCCGTCGCCGCGATACTTGTGCCCGAACGCCAGCCCGGTGCCGAGCGAGACCTGCGCCCCGACGATGCCGTGGCCGCCATAAAATTTCTTCTCGACGCTGAACATGTGCATCGAACCGCCCTTGCCGCGCGAAATGCCCGCGGCGCGGCCGGTCAGTTCGGCCATGATGACCTTGGGGTCGATGCCATAGGCGAGCATATGGCCGTGGTCGCGATAGCCCGTGATGACGCTGTCCTTGTCGCCGTCGAGCGCCGACTGGAGCCCGACCGCCACCGCTTCCTGGCCGATATACAGGTGGCAAAAGCCGCCGATCAGGCCGAGCCCGTAAAGCTGCCCCGCCTTTTCCTCGAAGCGGCGGATGAGCAGCATCTCGCGATAGAAAGTCTCCAGCTCTTCGGGCGTCGCCGGATAGGGAACGGGCTCGCTCGGCTGCTCGCGATTGGTCGCGGGCGCTGGGGTGGAAGCGGTTTTTTTCGGCGCAGCAGTCTTGCGCGCAGGTTCTTTGGCCAAGGCGGATTTCCTCTTGCGATTAGCCGTTACGGCAAGGCTTCCTATAGGAGAGCCGCGCCCTGTTTGGCAACGTCCGCTTGGGATGCCATCCGGTTCGACATTACGTATGCGACCATCGAAAGCCCGCCCCCTTCAGGGGAGGGAAATCATCCATCAGGGCTTCGCCGCGTCGGGCTCCATCGGGATCGCGATTTCGTCGGGGTGCATGACCCCCAGCTTCTCGCGCACATATTCGTCGGCAAGGTCGGGATCGACGCGGCGCCGGTCGAGCAGATTGACCCGGTTCTGCAATTCGCCCTGTTTCTTGGCGAGCTGGCTCAGCACGACGCGCTTCTTCTCCACCGACTGGCTGTAATCGCCCCAGGCATAAAGCCCCGTCGGCCCGAAAATCGCATAGCCGATCATCGCCAGCACCGCAATCAGCGCCACCGCGGGACCAATGGCCCGGTTCATCGATTTACGGAATTTATGGCGCTGCGTCATTTCGGCCCTTGAATCAGAGTTGATTCACGGCGTCAAGCCGTCAGATGCGGGTTTTGCAGCGTTTTCCTGCTCCAAAGCCGACCGACCGAGAATTGTCCGACCACGCTAGGGTCAGGACCCTAGATGACCACGCATCGAACGAAGCGAACGAGCGCCTGCTGCCTGTTCGCGAATGTAGAGGAAGAGGCGCTCGAGAATATCCTGAAATCGCCGCTGGCAACATGAAACTCCTCGTTGCCAAGTTCGATCGTCAACATGCCCTCGACGACGAAAATCATTTCGTGGCCCGTCTCCGAATGCGCTTCCGACCGATGGCGATCGCCCGGTCCAAGCGACCAGAGCCACAATTCGGTTTCTTTCGTCGACGGGGCGGTTCCCAGCAACATCGCCTCGCTGCCCGCGACCTTTCCTTGCCACGCAAGGCTGTTCACCCGGCTGCCATCGGCAGTATCGAGCGGCCGGACAATTTCAGAAAAGGTGACCGACATGGCGGCGGCCAGCCGATCGATGCTGGCCAGGCTGACGTTCGTCTCGCCGCCCTCTATGGCGGAAATCATCCGCCGGCTGAGTCCCGACGTTTCGGCCAGCGCGCTTTGGCTCAAATCCCTTTCATCGCGCAATCTGCGCAAGTTTTTTCCAACATTGGCAAGCACATCGGACCTGTCCGATGCCGGATGTTGACTGCGCAATATATTGCTCATACTAAATTTGACCGTCGGGTGACCGCGATAGCGCGGTTGCCCGCCACGACCAACCCAGGAAAGTGATGGATATGCGCGGACGCCCCCTGCTTCTGGCCATGGCGCTCGCGCCAACCCTATGCTTTTCGCCGGTCGCGACGGCCGAGCCCGCAACCGAGGTATCGGCGGCGACGCCCGTGCTGACCGCCGCGACACGCGATGCGGCGCTAAAAGCCATCAAGGCGCGGCTATCCCGGGCCTATATAAATCCCGACCGCGTTCCTGCGATATTGGCAAGGCTCGATACGTCGAAGGCGCGCTATCAAACCGACGATCCGGCGCGATTTGCGGCGCTGATTACCGAAGACATGCAGGCGGTCGCAAAAGACACGCACCTCTATGTGCGGTTCGCGCCCGAATGGTATCGCGCGGCGACGGCCCGGCCCGATCCGGCCGCGATCGCAGCATCCAATGCCTTCGACGCGCAACATGCGCGCAACTTCAATCACGGACTGGTCGAAACACGGCTTTTGCCGGGCAATATACGCTATCTGAAGATCGTCGGCTTCTTCTGGAACGAAGCCGAGACAGCGCGGGCTTATGACGACGCGATGCGCTTTTTAAAGGGCGGCCGGGCCATCATAATCGACCTGCGCAGCAACCAGGGGGGCGACACCAATGCGCTCGATTATCTGCGCAGTCATTTTTTCGCCCCCGGCACGCTGATGACAACGCTGGTGACGCCTGGCAGCGCCGACGTACAGGTGCTGGCACAGCCGAACCTTCCGAGCGGGCGGCTGACGGGTATCCCCTTATATGTGCTGATCAATCATCGCTCGCGCTCTGCCGCCGAAGCCTTTGCCTATACGATCGGGCAATTCAAACTGGGCGAACTGGTGGGCCAGCGAACCGAGGGCGCGGCCCATTTTTCGGATGATACCGCCGTTCCGCCGTTCTTCCGCTTCTCGGTGCCGCTCGGATATACGCAAGACCCGATAAGCAAGCGCGACTGGGAAGGCACGGGCGTCGCTCCGACGATCGAGGTTCCGGCGCCGGAGGCGCTCGAAACCGCTTATGATCTCGCACTCGCTCGGCTGCTACCCCTCACGCCCGACGGGGTCGAGAAGGATTTTCTTGTCTGGGCGCGCGACGGACTGGCGGCGCAACGCACCGGCCAGGTGCCAACCCCGGCCGAACGCGCCGCGCTCGCGGGCCAATATGGCGCCGCAAAGATCGAGCTTCGCGGTTCGGCCTTATGGCTGGTCCGCCCCGATCGCGAGCCGCGGCAACTGAAACCCCTTGGCGCCGGGGGATTGTTCGAAGCGGAAGATGATGACACCTTCCGCGTCCGAATTGGCCATGATGGCCTATATTTGCTGCGCCCGGGAAGCCCGCTCACTCTCGATTATCCGCGCTGACGCGCCGACACCGAACCGGTCGAATTGGCGCGCTTCGGTCCCTCTCACCCGAAAATCGCCATCCCCGGATAGCGCGCCATGTCGCCCAATTCCTCCTCGATGCGGATGAGCTGGTTATATTTCGCAAGCCGGTCGGAGCGCGCCAGGCTGCCGGTCTTGATCTGGCCGCAGTTGGTCGCGACGGCAAGGTCGGCGATCGTCGCATCCTCGGTCTCGCCCGAACGGTGCGACATCACGGCGGTGTAGCGCGCGCGGTGCGCCATATCGACCGCGTCCAACGTCTCCGACAGCGTGCCGATCTGGTTGACCTTGACGAGCAGCGAGTTGGCGAGACCGTCCTTGATCCCCTGCTCCAGCCGCAGCGGATTGGTGACGAACAGATCGTCGCCGACCAGCTGGCATTTGTCGCCGACCAGGTCGGTCAGTGCTTTCCAGCCGGTGAAATCATCTTCGCTCATCCCATCCTCGATCGACCGGATCGGATAATCCTTGACCAGCGCGGCCAGATAATCGGCCATCTGTTCGGGGCTGAGCGACAATTTCTCGCCGCTGATCTCATATTTGCCGTTCCGGAAGAATTCGGTCGCGGCGCAATCGAGCGCGAGGACGACGTCGCTGCCGAGCTTGAAGCCCGCCTGATCGACCGACGCGGCGATGAAGTCGAGCGCGGCGCGGGTCGAGGCGAGGTTCGGGGCGAAGCCGCCTTCGTCGCCGACCGCGGTGGCGAGGCCCTTTTGCGACAGGCCCTTCTTCAGCGTGTGGAAAATCTCGCTGCCCCAGCGCACCGCTTCGGCGATGCTGCCCGCACCGACGGGCATGACCATGAATTCCTGCACGTCGATCGGATTGTCGGCATGCTCGCCGCCGTTGATGATGTTCATCATCGGCACCGGCAAGGTGCGCGCCGAAACCCCGCCGACATAGCGATAGAGCGGCAGGCCACGCGCATCGGCGGCGGCCTTGGCGGCGGCCAGGCTGACGCCGAGAATCGCGTTGGCGCCAAGGCGGCCCTTGTTCGCGGTGCCGTCGAGGTCGATCATCGCCATGTCGAGTTCGCGCTGATCCTCGGCATCGATGCCGAGCAGCGCTTCGGCGATCTCGCCGTTCACCGCCGCGACGGCTTTCGTCACGCCCTTGCCGAGATAGCGGCTCTTGTCGCCGTCGCGCAATTCGACCGCTTCGTGCGCGCCGGTCGAGGCGCCCGAAGGCACCGCGGCGCGGCCGAAACTGCCGTCTTCCAGCAGAACATCGACTTCGACGGTGGGATTGCCCCGGCTGTCGAGGATTTCGCGGCCGTGGATGTCGATGATGGCGGTCATGGAAACTGTCCTGCTGAGGCCCACTCGGCGGGGCATTGGAGAAAGCGCCCGCCTGTTATCGGCGCCGTGCCGCCAGCGCAACCACGCATGGGAGTTTGGGGGAATTTTGCGAGCCTATGGAACCAACAGGCTCGCCTTGCTATATATCTGGACAGGACCAAAAGGGTTCGCGGTCGCCATTCCCCCCGGCGGCACGAGACCCGATAAAAGAAGAGGACAGTGCCCATGGCCAAAGCCGCTACTCCCACCGCCAAGAAAGCGATGCCGAAGGCACCCGCGAAACCCGCCGCCACCAAGGCGGCTCCGGCGCGCAAGCCCGCTGCCAAGAAGGCGGCCGCCAAGGATCATCCGATCCGCGACCAGCTCGCCGCGACGCGCGACACCATCAAGTCCGAAGCCGGCAAGAAGGCCGCCTCGCTGAAGGATGAGGCGACGACGCTCGCGAACCAGGCATCGACCAAGGCGCGCAACGCCGCGACCAAGGGCAAGGACAAGGCGGCCGAAGCCGTCGGCAGCCTCGCCCGGATGCTCGAGGACAGCGCCGGCACCGTCGACAGCAAATTCGGCAAGCAATATGGCGACTACGCCCGCTCGGCCGCCTCGACCGTCGCCGGTCTCGCCACGACGCTCGACAAGAAGGATCTCGACGAGCTTGCCGCTTCGACAAAGGATATGGTCAAGAAGAACCCGGCGGTCGCGGTCGGCGCCGCGGCGGTGATCGGCTTCGTGCTCGCCCGGATGCTCAAGGGCGGCTCGAACGACTGACCGCAGCTTGCCGCCCTCCAGCCCCCCGCTCGCGCCCGAACCGCGCCGCTTCGATGGCGTGAGCCACGGCTATGCGCCCGACGGGCGTCCGGTCGCGCCGCCGCCGGTGCCGCTCGAAAAGATCGTCGACGACGTCATCGACAATCTGTCGGCCACCGCGAAGGCCGAACTGGCGCTGCTCGAAGCGCGCGGCGAACTGGCCCTGCATGGCGCGACGTGGACCGCGGCGTGGGGCGTGATTGCCGCTTGCGCGCTGGGGGTTGCGATGCTCGCGCTGGCGTTCGGGGCGATCCTTGCGCTTGCTCCGCACGTCGGCCCTCTGCTGGCGACCTTGATCGTCGTCGCCGTGCTGCTCCTCCTGGCCGCCGCCGCCGGGTGGCGCGCGCAGCGCAGCTATGGCGACATCCGCACCGCGCTCCGCCGCGACCTGACGAACGAAGGGAGCGACGACTGATGCCGGGGACGCGCAACCGCCTGATCAACGCCGCGCGCCGCTCGATGCTCGAGCGCGCCGAACTGCACCGCCGGCTCGATGTCGCCAAGGCGGCCTTCAAGCCCAAGGCGCTCGTCGATCGCGGCAAATATCGCATCGGCGAAAAGGTCGACGATGCGGCGCATATCGTGCGTCAGGAATTTCGAGACAATCGTCTGCCGATCGCGCTCGCGGCGGTCGCGGGCGTTGCGTGGCTGTTTCGCGAGCCGATCAAGGAGCATGGGCCCCGGCTTGCCCGGAAGGTTCAGGATCTGGCCGCTGCCGCCATCGATATAGTCCGGCCTGATACGGCCGAAGAGGATTTGACGGAGGAAAAGAATGAAGCCGCTGAGTGAAACCGCAAGCGATGCGCGTGCAAAAGCGAGTGAAGTTGCGGAGAAAACCGCCGAAAATGCGCGCGCGACCGCCGAGGCGGCGAAAGCGCGCATCCAGGACGGCTATGGCCGTGCCCGCGCCGTGACGAGCGAGCTGGCCGACCGGACGCGCGTCGCGACGAGTGACCTCGCCGCGAAGGGCCGCGAACAAGCCGACGCCGCGCGCGAGACCGCCGGCGAAGTCTATGCGAAAGGCAAGGCGCAGGCCAAGCGCGCGAACAGCAAGCTCAAGGCCGCGGCCGAGAAGCAGCCGCTGGCGCTCGTCGCGGGCGCCGTCGCGATCGGCGCGCTGATCGGTTCGCTGCTGCCCAAGGGCCGCAAGGACGAGGATTGAGGCGGACTTGCCGTAACGGCGAAGCGCTGGTAGGGGCGCGCCGTCCCCCTCCCCAGCGCTAGCCGCAAGGAAAGCATCCATGAGCAAATTGCACCTCGTGTTCGGCGGGCGCGTCAGCGATCCGCAGGGCCTCGACTTCGTCGATTTGAACGCGCTCGACGTCGTCGGCCTGTTCCCCGATTACAAATCGGCCGAAAAGGCCTGGCGCAGCGCCGCACAGCGCACCGTTGACGATGCCGAAATGAAATATGTCGTCGTCCACCTGCATAAATTATTGCAGCCGGACGCGGAATAAGAATCCGTCGCCCCCGCGAAGGCGGGGCCCGCGGGCAGCCTTATCCAGCATCGCTGCGTAAGCCGACAGCGGCTCCCGCCTTCGCGGGGGCGACGTTTTTTACCGGAAATTGTCGGCGTAGGCCTGAATCTTCAGCGTCCGCACCGGTGTCGGCGTAATCTCGACCTCGATGCCGTTCTTCTCGACATAGGCGACCGCCTCGTCGCGGGTGGCAAAGCCCAGGCGGATCTGGCGCCGGGTGTCGCCGCTACCCGCCCAGCCCATCAGCGGGTCGGCCTTGCGCGCCTCGGCGGGGGCGAATTCCAGCGTCCAGTGCTGCGTGCCGGCCCGTCCCGACTGCATCGCATTCTTGGGTTTCTGGAAGATACGCGCTTTCATCGAAGATCGTCCTGATACTGTGGTTCTGCTGCCGCCTTAGCGCCAAGCGGCGCGGGCGGAAAGGGGCCTGTTACCCATCGCGCCGCGCCTGTGCCGCCTTGGTCAGCAGGGTCGGCCGCGCGGTCGCCGGATCGTCGGGCCAGCTATGCTTGGGATAGCGGCCGCGCATCTCCTTCGCGACCTCCGACCAGCTTCCGCTCCAGAAGGAGGCGATGTCACGGCTGGTCTGGATCGGCCGATGCGCGGGCGAGGTCAGCGCGAGGACGAGCGGCACCGGCGGATCGCCGATCACCGGGTGGCGGCCAAGCCCGAACATTTCCTGCACGCGCACGCTGACCGTCGGGCCGCCGTCGGCGCCATAGTCGATCGCATGGCGGCTGCCCGCCGGTGTCGCATAGTCGGCGGGTGCCAGCTTTTCGAGCAATTGCCGCGCGGGCCAGTCGAGCAGGCCGGACAGCGCGTCGGCAAGCCGCTGGTCGCCGATATCGCGCAGCCCGCGCGATCGTTCGAGCAACGGCGCGAGCCAGATATCGAGGCTGTCGGCGAGCGCGGGCGCCGACAGCGTGTCGAGCCCCGCGAACGACGCGCGCTGGCGCAGCGCCTGCGACACCGCGCCCCAGCCGATGAGGCCGAGTCCTTTTTCCCGCACCGCGGCGAGCCGCACCACGATATCATTTTCGGCGCCCTCGCTCCGCCCCGCCTGCCCGCTCGTCAGCGCGATCGCGCCGAGGCGGCGTTCGCGGCGATGATCGACGCGGTCGCTGGCCGCGTCATAGCTGCTCGCCGAACGGTTGACGATCTGGTCGGCGAAGATCGCTTCGACCTCGGCCAGCGCGATCGGCGCCGCGCCAAGAATGCGCACCCCGGCGGCATGACCCTGCGCATCGGCGATGGCGAGCCATTCGCTGTTCGCGAGCGGGTCGAGCGGGTCGAGTTTGTAGGCGCGGCCGCCGGTGCCCAGATATTCGCCCCGCTGCCCGGCCCGCTGGCGCGCGACGCGGTCGGGCCAGGCAGTCGCGATCCAGCCGCCGACCGAACGGTCGTCGAGCGCACCCGCGTCGACCGCCAGCTTTTCGCCAATCGCGGCCAGGCGCCGCGCGAGCCGCCACGCCCCCTCGGCGCGGTCGCCCTTCATGCCTTTCCAGCGCTGAAGCCGCGCATCGACATCGACGCCGCGCCCGCCAAGCCCCGGCTCGGTGAGCAGCACCGCAAGCTTCGCGGCCATATCCGCCTCCCCCGCGCGCGCCGCGTCGAGCAGCATATGGGCGAGCGGCACCGGCAGCGGGATCGCCGCGAGCGCCTTGCCATGCGCGGTGATCCGCCCGTCGTCGCCAAGCGCGCCGATCGCGCGAAGTCGCGCCTTGGCTTCGGCAATGGCGGCGGGCGATGGCGGGTCCAGCCAGCCCAATTGGCGCGGATCGACGATGCCCCAGCTCGCGCAATCGAGCACGACGGGCATCAGGTCATTCTCGTGAATTTCGGGCGGGTCGAACGGCGGCATCCCCGCGGTTGCCGCCGCTTCCCACAGGCGATAGGCGACCCCCGGTCCCTGCCGCGCCGCGCGGCCCGCGCGCTGGGTCGCCGACGCCTGGCTCGCGCGTTCGGTGACGAGGCGCGCGATCCCCGCCGCCCTGTCGAAACGCGGGCGCCGCGACAGTCCCGCGTCGATCACGATCCGCACGCCCTCGATCGTCAGGCTGGTCTCGGCAATGCTCGTCGCCAGGATCAGCTTGCGACCGCCGCTGGGGTCGCGAACGAGCGCCTTGCGCTGCTGCGTCGGTTCGATCTGACCGTGCAGCCGATGGACGATGAGCGGCAATCCCGCCGCCTCGACCGCCGCCGCGGTGCGCTCGATATCGGCAGCACCGGGCAGAAAGGCGAGCATGTCGCCTGCGCTCTCGTCGATCATCGCCTGCCGCACCGCCGACAGCATGGAGGCTTCCAGCCGGTCCTCGGCGCGGCGCCCCACATGGCGCAGGTCGAGCGGCCAGCTCTTGCCCTCGCTCCGGACCACGGGCGCGTCGCCGAGCAGCGCCCCGAACCGCGCGCCGTCGAGCGTCGCCGACATCGCGACGAGGCGGAGGTCGTCGCGCAATCCCTGCTGCGCGTCGATCGCCAGCGCGAGCGCGAAATCGCCGTCGAGGCTGCGTTCGTGCACCTCGTCGAACAGCACCGCCGACACGCCCGCGAGTTCGGGATCGGCGAGGATGCGGTTACGGAACAGCCCCGGCGTCATCACCAGCAGCCGCGTCGCCGCCGACTGTTTGCTGTCGAGCCGCGTCGCATAGCCGACCCGGCCACCGACCGCCTCCCCCATCTCCTCGGCGATGCGTTCGGCGGCGGCGCGCGCGGCCAGACGGCGCGGCGACAGCAGCCACACCGTCCCCTTGCACCACGGCTGATCGAGCAGAGCCGGCGCAACGCGCGTCGTCTTCCCCGCCCCCGGCGGCGCGACGACGACGGCATTGGGCTTGAGAAGCAGCGCCGCCATGATGTCGGGCAGCACCGCGTCGATCGGCAGCGCCTGCCTCATCAGCAGCCTCAATAAGCGCGGGCGACCGCGAAGGCGACCGCTTCGGTCAGCGCGGTCTTGGCCTGGCTGGCGCGAAAGCCGCCGATCGCATCGACCGCGCGCTGGCCATAATGGCGGGCCCGCGCCAGCGTGTCGGCGATCGTGTCATGCTTGAGCAGCAATGACGTCGCATAGGCGAGATCCTCGTCCGACGTGCGATGCCCGACGATCGCCTGTTTCCAGAAATCGCGTTCTTCGGCGCTGCCGCGCGCATAGGCGAGGATGACCGGGAGCGTGACCTTGCCGTCGCGAAAATCGTCGCCGACGCCCTTGCCCATCGTTTCGGCGTCGGAAACATAGTCGATCGCGTCGTCAACGAGTTGGAAGGCGATGCCGAGGTTGCGGCCATAGGCGTCGAGCGCGGCTTCGGTCGCGTCGTCGCGTTCTGCGACGACCGCGGCGATCTTGCACGCCGCGGCGAACAGTTCGGCGGTCTTGGCGTTGATGATCGCGAGATACTGGTCCTCGCTCGTCTCGATCCGGCGCTGGGCGGAGAGCTGGTTGACCTCACCCTCGGCGATCACCGCCGAGGCACGCGAGAGGATTTTCAGCACCTTCAGCGAGCCGTCCTCGACCATCACCTCGAACGCGCGACTGAACAGGAAGTCGCCGACCAGCACCGAGGCGCTGTTGCCCCAGATGATGTTCGCGGTCTTGCGGCCGCGGCGCAGGTTCGATCCGTCGACGACATCGTCGTGGAGCAGGGTCGCGGTGTGGATGAATTCGACCGCGGCGGCGAGCTTGCAATGGCGGTGGCCCGGATAGTCGAGCAGTCGGCCGCAAGCGAGCGTCAACATTGGGCGCATCCGCTTGCCGCCGCCCGCGATCAGATGCCCGGCCAGTTCGGGGATCAGCGGCACTTCGGACTGCATCCGGTCGAGAATGACCGCATTCACCTCATTCATGTCAGCGGCGACGAGCGCCATCATCGGGTCGAGCGAGGGCGGCCGGTCGCCGTGGAGCAGGTGGATTTCCGCAGTCATGACGGGCCGAGCCTTGGCCGCGCGGCCATTTTTTTGCAACGACTTTCGGCTTGCCAGCCGCCCCTCGCCGGTGCCAAGCGTGCCGGGTATCGCAAGGAGCCGCGCATGGACGACCAGTTGAGCCGTTACCGTCAAAGTATCGACAATATCGACGCGTCGCTGGTCTATATGCTCGCCGAGCGGTTCAAGGTGACCAAGGCGGTCGGCGAGCTCAAGGCGCGGATCGACCTGCCCCCCGCCGACCCCGATCGCGAGGCCCGGCAGATCGAACGGCTGCGCAGCCTGGCCCGCGACGCCGATCTCGACCCCGATTTCACCGAGAAATTCCTGCGCTTCATCATCGATGAAGTGATCCGTCACCACCAACAGGCCAAGCGGGAGAGCGAAGCATGAGCCATCCGATCTTCGCGAAATGGCCCGCCGCGCATCCCGACCGGCTCCAGCTCTTCGGCTTGCCGACGCCGAACGGGGTCAAGGTCAGCATCATGCTGGAGGAATGCGGCCTGCCCTATGAGGCGCACCGCGTCGACATCATGGCGAACGAAAGCCACGATCCGGCCTTTCTCGCACTCAACCCCAACGGCAAGATTCCCGCGATTTACGACCCCGACGGTCCGGGCGGAAAGCCGCTCGCTTTGTTCGAATCGGGCGCGATTCTGATCTATCTCGCCGAAAAGACCGGCTGCTTCCTCCCCGATGATCCCGGCCGGCGTTACGAGGCGATCCAGTGGCTGATGTGGCAGATGGGCGGCGCCGGGCCGATCTTCGGCCAGCTCGGCTTCTTCCACAAATTCGCCGGGCGCGACTATGAGGACAAGCGCCCACGCGATCGTTACGCGGCCGAATCAGCGCGCCTGCTCGGCGTCCTCGACGACCGCCTCGCCGGGCGGACGTGGATCATGGACGCGGATTACGGCATCGCCGACATCTCGCTACTCGGCTGGGTGCGCAACCTCATCGGCTTCTATGACGCGGCCGAGATCGTCGGGTTCGAGCGGTTCGGAAATGTGCAGGCGTGGCTCGATCGCGGGTTGGCACGCCCGGCGGTGCAGCGCGGGCTGGAAGTCTGCGCGGCCTGACGTCACCTAACGACCAGAAGCTGGCGTTGCCAATTCCTCCCCGGAACGGGGAGGGGGACCGCCCGAAGGGTGGTGGAGGGGTCGCAGCGGTGCGTCCTGACGAGAGGTTTCGACCCCTCCGTCAGCCCTGCGGGCTGCCACCTCCCCGTTCCGGGGAGGAACTGGCAATGGCCGCTTCCCACCCCAAAGCCGCCCTACCCCGCCGGCAACCGCAGCCGCACCAGCAATCCGCCCAGATCCTCGCTTTCCTCCAGCGTGATGCTACCCCCGTAAATCTCCGCCACATCGCGGACGATCGCCAATCCCAGCCCCGTCCCCGGCTTGCCGCTGTCGAGCCGCACGCCGCGGTCGATGACGCGGTCGCGATCGGCGGGCGAGATGCCTGCGCCGTCGTCCTCGACCAGGATTTCGGCCATATCGCCGTCGCGCTGGATCGTGACGAAGACGCTGCCGCCGCCATATTTAGCCGCGTTTTCGAGCAGGTTTCCAATCAACTCGTCCAAATCCTGCCGCTCCAACCGCGCCACCAGCGTCCGGTCGCCCGCCGCGTCGAGGCGGACATCAGGATAGAGCAGCCCGACCGCGCGCGCGACGCTGTCGACGCTCTCGCGGACATTGGCGCGCGCCTGTGCCGCGCCGCGGCGGCCGACCGCGCGGGCGCGCGCAAGGTGATGCTCGACCTGCCTCTGCATCGTCGCCGCTTCGCGCCGCACCGTGTTCGCCAGTTCGCTGTCGGAGCCGGTCGCGCTGTTGACGAGCACGGTGAGCGGGGTCTTGAGCGCATGGGCAAGGTTGCCCGCGTGCAGCCGCGCCTCCTCGGCCTGCTTTTCATTATGCGCGAGCAGCGCGTTGAGTTCATCGACCATCGGCTGCACCTCCAGCGGCAGCGGCGCGGTGATGCGGCGATTCTGCCCACCGCGCATCGCGGCGATCGCGCGGCGGATATGACGCAGCGGCAGCAGGCCGTAAAAGGTCTGGAGCGCGGCGAGGATGATAAGCCCGAGGCCGAGCAGCGCCAGGCTGGGGATCAGCGTCGCGCGCACCGCGCGGATCTGAAGATCGAGCGCATCGCGCGACTGGGCGATCTGGAAGCGCCAGTTCGTCCGGCTGCCCGGAAGCAGGACGTTGCGTTCGAGCACCCGCAGTTCCTCGTCGGGAAACTGGTTGCTGTTATAGGTGTGCAGTTCATCGTCGACATGCTCGCGCGGCGGACGCAGCGTGCGCTCCCACAGCGAGCGCGAACGATAGGGCTCCTGCCCCGTGCCGCTGATCTGCCAATAAAGACCGCTATAAGGTTCGAGGAAGCGCTGGTCGCCGAGCGGCTCGATCAGCCGCACCTCGCCATCGGGGCCGATTTCGGACGAACGGATCATCGCGATCAGCACATATTCGAGGCTGGAGTCGAAATTGCGGGTGATCGCGCCGGTCAGCACCCGGTCGAGCGCGAAGCCGCCGCCGATCAGCAGCACCGAAATCCAGATCGCCGCGATCGCGATCATGCGCCGCGCGAGCGAGCCGGTGACGCGGCTGGTCAGCGCCACCGGCGGGGACGGCGTTGGCGGCGGCGGGGACGGTGCTGCCGCTTCGGTCAAGGCTGCCGGGGCGGCGTCCGCCACGAACGGGTCAGCCCTGCGGATCGTCGAGCTGGTAGCCGAGACCGCGGATCGTGGTAATGATGTCGGCGCCCAGTTTCTTGCGGATGCGCGTCACGAACACTTCGATCGTGTTCGAATCGCGGTCGAAATCCTGATCATAGATATGCTCGATCAATTCGGTGCGCGACACGACCTTGCCCTTGTGATGGAGCAGGTAGGACAGCAGCTTATATTCCTGCGCGGTGAGCTTGACCGGTTCGCCATCAAGGGTCACGCGGCCCGACCGGGTATCGAGGCGCACCTTGCCCGCGATCAGTTCGCTCGACGCATTGCCCGAGGCGCGGCGGATCAGCGCGCGCAGGCGGGCGATCAGTTCCTCGGTCTGGAAAGGCTTGGCCAGATAATCGTCGGCGCCCGCGTCGAGCCCCGCGACCTTGTCCGACCAGCTGTCGCGCGCGGTCAGGACGAGCACCGGGAAATTGCGCTTCTCGCGCCGCCAACGATCGAGCACCGTCAATCCGTCGATCTCGGGCAACCCCAGATCAAGGATCGCCGCGTCATAATTTTCGGTCGAGCCGAGGAAATGGCCGTCCTCGCCATCGGTCGCAAGATCGACGGCATAGCCCGCGCCTTCGAGCGTGGCCTTGAGCTGCGGACCCAGCGTGGGTTCGTCCTCGACAATCAAAATCCGCATGCAAGCGCCTTTCCTTTGCGCACCGATATTCCGGCCGCCATGTCACGACTGTGTATCAAGTCCGAACGATCATCGCAAAATGTCGTTGCGTTGGGAGATGTCAGGGTTTGCGGCCGACGATCCGGCCAGTGCGGGCATCGACATAGACGATAACGACCTGCGAACCATCCATGAATTTCAGTGCATAGATCATCCGGCGGGCGTCGAACTGCGGCCCGCCGAGATAGGTCATGCCGTTGTAGGGCGGCCGCGCCTTCACCTCGGCGACCAACCGGTTGAGCGGGATGACCTGTCCTTGTGCCGCGGCGTTGCGCATATTGTCCTGATCGCGCTCGACGCGCGCGGTCGCGGGCGATGCGGCAAGGAACAGGGCGGAAGCGAGCGAGAGGGTCAGGGTGCGGATCATGGCCCGTGCTTCTAATGCGAACGCATTGAATAAGCGATGAATGGCACGGTCAGCCTCTGTTCTGCCTCTGCCGCGCCGGTCGGGTGGAATGGTGGGCGCGACAGGGATTGAACCTGTGACCCCACCCGTGTGAAGGGTGTGCTCTACCGCTGAGCTACGCGCCCATTCCATGCCGACCGAAAAGCAGCAGCTTCCGAAAGCCGGCCGTCCATAGCCGCTCGCGCGGGTAATGCAACGTCCATTCGACACCGATCGCGCCGAATCAAATCGGGCCGCAGCTTGCGCCACGGCCCGAGATGATATCACCTGAAGGTGCCCGTCAAATCAGTTGACGGCATCCTTGAGGGCCTTGCCGGCCTTGAACTTCGGCTGGTTCGACGCCGCGATGGTCATCGTTTCGCCGGTGCGCGGGTTGCGACCGGTCGACGCCTTGCGCTTGCTGACCGCGAACGTGCCGAAACCGACGAGACGGACTTCGCCGCCCTTCTTCAGCGCGCCGGTGATCGAATCGAACACAGCTTCGACCGCCTTGCTCGCGTCGCCCTTGGTGAGGCCGCTCGAGTCAGCGACGGCGGCGATCAGGTCTTGTTTGTTCATGCCTAAGGAACCCCTGCGTTGGTTGAGAGAATGATTCATGGCCCGAAGCCATGGCGCGTCACTAACGATGTTTCACACGGGATTGTCAAAACAAAAAACGCAGAAAACCGCTCTAAAACGCCAATTCTGCGACGAATCAGGGTGAAACGAGGCTCGTCGTCGGTCGATCAGTGGCGAATCGCCCGCTCGGGATCGCCGCCAGGGACGATGGGAGGCGAAGCGGCAAGCTCGTCGGCTTCGGTCCACTCGATCGGTTCGACCGGCGAGACGAGTGCTTCGGCCAGCACCTGATCGACGTGGCTCACCGGAATCAGCTTGAGCTTTGCGGTGATGTTCGCCGGGATTTCGACCAGATCCTTTTCATTCTCCTCGGGAATGAGGACGGTCGTGATGCCGCCACGGAGCGCTGCGAGCAGCTTTTCCTTGAGCCCGCCGATCGCGAGAACGCGGCCGCGCAGCGTGACTTCACCGGTCATCGCGACATCCTTGCGCACCGCGATGCCGGTCAGGGTCGAAACCATCGCGGTGACCATGCCGACGCCCGCCGACGGACCATCCTTCGGCACCGCGCCTTCGGGCAGATGGATGTGGATGTCGCGGCGCGCGAACAGGCTGGGCTTGATGCCATAAGCGGGGGCGCGCGCCTTTATGAACGACAGCGCGGCCTGCACCGATTCGGTCATCACCTCGCCGAGCTTGCCGGTCGTGCGGACCTGGCCCTTGCCCGACGCGGTGACCGCCTCGATCGTCAACAGCTCGCCGCCGACCTCGGTCCAAGCGAGGCCGGTGACCGCGCCGACCTGATCCTCGCCGTCCGAGACCCCGTGCCGGAACTTCTGCACGCCCGAGAATTCGGCGAGATTGTCGGGGGTGACGCGCACGCTCTCCGCCTTGCCCTCGAGAATCTTGCGCAGCGCCTTGCGCGCCAGCCGCGCGATCTCGCGCTCGAGGGTGCGGACGCCTGCTTCGCGGGTGTAATAACGGATCAGGTCGCGCAGCCCCTCGTCGGTCAGCTCGAACTCGCCGGCTTTCAGGCCGTGCGCTTCGATCTGTTTTTCGATCAGGTGGCGCTTGGCGATCTCGACCTTCTCGTCCTCGGTATAGCCTTCGAGCCGGATAATCTCCATGCGGTCGAGCAAGGCCTGCGGCAGGTTCAGCGAGTTCGCCGTGGTGACGAACATGATGTCGCTGAGATCGACATCGACCTCCAGATAATGATCCTGGAACTTGGCATTCTGTTCGGGGTCGAGCACTTCGAGCAGCGCCGAGGCCGGATCGCCGCGGAAATCCTGACCCAGCTTGTCGATCTCGTCGAGCAGGAACAGCGGGTTCATCGTGCCAGCCTTTTTGAGGTTGGTCACGATCTTGCCCGGCAGCGAGCCGATATAGGTGCGGCGGTGGCCGCGAATTTCGGCCTCGTCGCGCACGCCGCCCAGCGACTGGCGCACGAATTCGCGCCCGGTCGCCTTGGCGATCGAACGGCCGAGCGAGGTCTTGCCGACGCCCGGCGGGCCGACGAGGCAAAGGATCGGCCCCTTCAGCTTGTTGGTGCGCGCCTGCACCGCCAGATATTCGACGATCCGGTCCTTGACCTTTTCCAGCGCATAATGATCGTCGTCGAGGACGGCCTGCGCCTTGGCGATATCCTTCTTGAGCTTCGATTTCTTACCCCACGGCAGGCCGGTCAGCGTGTCGAGATAGTTGCGCACGACGGTCGCCTCGGCCGACATCGGGGCCATCGCGCGCAGCTTCTTGAGCTCGGCGTTCGCCTTGGCCTTGGCTTCCTTCGACATTTTGAGGCCGTCGATCTTGAGCTGCAATTCGCCAAGGTCGTCACCGCCCTCGCCGCTGTCGTTGCCAAGCTCGCGCTGGATCGCCTTCAACTGCTCGTTCAGATAATATTCGCGCTGGCTCTTTTCCATCTGCCGCTTCACGCGGCCGCGGATCTTCTTTTCGACCTGGAGCACGCCCAGCTCGCCTTCCATGAAGGCGAAGACCATTTCGAGCCGCTTCGCGGACGCATCCTCGACCAGCAGCGCCTGCTTGTCGGACACCTTGATATTGAGATTGCCCGCGACCGAGTCGGCGAGGCGCGAGGCGTCGTCGATCTGCGAAAGCTGCACCGCGGTTTCGGCGGGCATCTTCTTGTTGAGCTTGGCATAGTTTTCGAACTGGTCGACAACCGAACGCATCAGCGCCGCGGTGTCGACGCTGTCGTCGATCGTGTCGGCGATCGGCTTGACGCTCGCCATCACCGCCTTGCCGTCGTCTTCGAGCTTCAGCAGCTTCGCGCGCTCCTTGCCCTCGACGAGGACGCGGACGGTGCCATCGGGAAGCTTCAGAAGCTGCAACACGGTGGCGATCACGCCGGTGTCGTAAAGATCGTCGTGCTGCGGGTCGTCCTCGCCGGGATCGAGCTGGGCGACGAGGAAGATTTCCTTGTCGGCTTCCATCGCGGCTTCGAGCGCGGCGACCGAGCGGTCGCGGCCGACGAAGAGCGGCACGATCATGTGCGGGAAAACGACAATATCGCGCAGCGGCAACAAGGGGAAAGATTGCGTCATCGGAACTCCTGGGCGGGCGCAGACCGGCGTGCCGCTCTTCTTATAGGTATTTCATCGCTAATATGGCGTAACTTGCCGCGCATTCAATGACGGTGGGGTGAATGGGGAAAGGCTCGCTCCTCCCCGTCTCAATCCGTGATCCCGGCGAAGGCCGGGATCTCGCCGTCGCGTTCTGATGCACCGGCGAGATCCCGGCCTTCGCCGGGATGACGGAGAATGATCAGTCAGAACGGCAGCTTGAAGCCCGGCGGCAGCGGCAGGCCGCTCGTCATCCTGCCCATTTCCTCGTTGCTCACCGCATCGGCCTTTTCGCGGGCGTCGTTGAACGCGGCGGCGAGCAGATCCTCGAGCATCTGCTTGTCCGACGGCACGATCAGGCTGTCGTCGATATGGATCGCCTTGATGCGGCCCTTGGCGGTCGCGACGATCCTGACCAGGCCGCCGCCCGACACGCCCTCGACCTCGAGGGTATCGAGCTTCGTCTGGGCCTCCTGCATCTGCGCCTGCACGGTGGCGGCGGCTTCCTGCGCCGCCTTCATCATTTCTTCGATCGATTTCATGGATTGGACCTATGGTGGTTGTTGCCGTCTTCGACAAGCCTTGCGTCGGGAAAAGCCGCCAGTGCGGCCTTGACGACGGGCAGTTCGCGGATGCGCGCGTCATTGTCGGCCAGCTTCGCGGCCTTCATCTGACCAAGGCTGGGGCGCGCTTCGCCGTCGCCGACCCGAACCTGCCAGCGACTGCCCGTCTCCTTGAGCAGCGCTTCGCCCAGCTTGCGCGCGAAATCAGCGTCGAGCGCGGAGGTCGCGGCGTAAACGAGCAATGCGGGTTCGAGCTCCAGAAGCTGGAGGTGATCATAAACTTGCAGGGCAAGCTGATGATAACCCGTGCTTTCGAGAAGATGATGAATTTGCGCGATGGTCAGCGCCGACGCCGGCGGCTCGGCCCGCTCCGCTGCCGGTGCGTCCACCATCGTTTCGACGGCGGCGCGCTCGGATCCGCCCGGCGCCGGCGGCGCGGCGAGCGGCATCGTCGGCACACCACCCGATTCGAGCAGCTTCGCCAGTTCGCCGGGATCGGGAAGCGACGCCGCATAAATCACGCGCAGCAGCAGCATTTCGAGATGTTCGAGCGGATTGTTCGCGCGCAGCACCTCATCATGCCCCTTGAGCAGCAATTGCCAGAGGCGATTGAGCGGCGCGAAGCCCAGCTTTTGCGCCCAGTCGCCGATCCGCGCCCGGTCGGTCTCGGCCAGCGCGGGATCGTCGTGGCGCGACACTTTGGCGAGCGTGACCGCGTGGGTCAGGTCCATCAGCCCGCGCACCATCGCGACCGGCTCGATCCCCAGCGCATATTGCGCGCGGGCCAGGTCGATCGCGCCGCCGCTGTCGCCTTCCAATATCGCCGCCATCAGTTGCGCGATCGACGAGCGGTCGGACAGGCCGAGCATCGCGCGCACCTGCTCGGCGCCGATCATGCCGCCGCCATCGCCCGATTCCAGATCGGCGTGAGCGATCGCCTGGTCGAGGATCGACAGCCCGTCGCGCACCGATCCCTCGGCCGCGCTGGCGATCAGCCAGACCGCGGGCGCCTCGGCCGCGACACCCTCTTTTTGCAGGATGGCGCTGAAATGCGCGAACAGCATGTCGGGGGTGATGCGCCGCAGATCAAAGCGCTGGCAGCGTGACAGCACCGTCACCGGCACCTTGTTGACCTCGGTCGTCGCGAACAGGAATTTGACGTGCGGCGGCGGCTCTTCGAGCGTTTTCAGCAACGCATTGAAGGCGTTACGCGACAACATGTGCACTTCGTCGATGATATAGATTTTGTAGCGCGCCGAGACGGCGGCATAGCGCACCGCCTCGATAATCTCGCGCACATCGTCGACGCCGGTATTCGACGCCGCGTCCATCTCGATCACGTCGATATGACGCCCCTCGGTGATCGCGCGGCACGGTTCGCACACCCCGCAGGGGTCGATCGTCGGCCCGCCCTGCCCGTCGGGGCCGATGCAGTTCAGCGCCTTGGCGATCAGCCGCGCGGTCGACGTCTTGCCGACCCCGCGCACCCCGGTCATCAGAAACGCATGCGCCAGCCGATCGCGCGCGATCGCATTGCCGAGCGTCTTGACCATCGCATCCTGGCCGATCAATTCGGCAAAGGTTTGCGGGCGATATTTGCGGGCGAGGACGCGGTAAGGACCGCTCGACGCCTGCGGCGTTGCCTCGGGCAGGTCCATTCCCAGCATCGGGGTATCGTCGTCGGCGGAATCGCTCATGCGGTCCGTATTAGGGATGGCCGCGGCGCTTGTCGAAGGGGAAAGGTGAAGCGGCTTCTCTTCTCTCGTCATGCTGAACTTGTTTCAGCATCCAGGGCCCGCCTGCGCAGAAAAGGCTGCGCGGATCGAGGAATCCGACCATGGACCCTGAAACCAGTTCAGGGTGACGATCCAAAATGAGATGTGGGGGTGGGAGCCGGAACGACCCGCAGCGAATTCGTTGCGGCTGCTTCCTTCCGGACCTGACCGGGTTGGCGAAGACTGCGTCCGCCCGACTCCCGCGGCGCATATGGCGGGGGTGACGGCGAAAAGCAAGATGTGCGGTCAGTCAGGCAGATTTTCGGCCACGGCACGCCCGACCTCGGCGAGGATGGCGTCGGCGGCGTCCCCGTTCACGGTCGGGCGGTCGAGATAGGCGGCGACCATATAGCGACCGCCGTCGGGCGCCTCGACAAAGGCGACGTCATTATAGGCGGTGCCGCACGATCCGGTCTTGTCCCCGGCGATCCATGCCGGCGGCAGTCCGCCGCGAAGGCGCGCACGGCCGGTCGTGCTGCCCACCAGCCAGCTTCGCAACGTCCGCCGACCATCGGCGTCCAAATAGTCGCCATAGACAAGCGTTGCGCCGCTCTTTGCCATCGCTGCGGGGCTGGTGGTGTCGCGCGGATCGCCGGGCACATTCTCGTTGAGGTCGGGCTCGGTCCGGTCGAGCCGGGTCACGGCATCGCCCATCGCGCGCATATGCCGGGTAAAGCCTGGCGGGCCGCCCGTCGCCTTGAGGATCAGATTGGCGGCGGCATTGTCGCTGATCTTGACGCTATGTTCGGCGGCAGAGCCGAGGCGCAGTTCGCCCGCCGCGAGTTGCGTCTCGCTATAGGGCGAATGCGGCAGCAGGTCGGTTTCCACGAGCGGCAGCGACGTGTCCAGCGCCAGGCCGCCGTTCGCGGCATCGTGCAGCACCTGCCCCGCAAGCAGCAGCTTGAAGGTCGAACACATCGCGAAACGCTCGTCGGCCCGCTGGCCGAAGAGCAGCCGCCCGGTGGTGTCGGTCACCGCGACGCCTAGACGCCCACCCCAGCGGCGTTCGATGGCGGTGAGCGTCCTGGCGAGGGCGGCCGAATCGCCCGTGGGTTCGCGCACCGGCTCCGACGAGGCGCAAGCCGCCGACGCCAGCAGCACGGCGGCCACAACGACCACCCGTATCATCAGCGCGGCTCCTGCATGTTGCGGCTTTCCGGCGGGATATGGACGGTCAGCCCGTCGAGGTCGTCGGTCAGGACGATCTGGCACGACAGGCGGCTCGTGCGGCGCACGCCGGCGGCGAGGTCAAGCATATCCTCCTCCATTTCGCTGGCGTCGGGCAGGCGGTCAAAATCCTCCTTGGCGACGATGACATGGCAGGTCGAGCACGCCATCTGCCCCTCGCACGTCCCTTCGAGCGGCATCAGATGCGCCTGCGCGACCGTCAAAAGGATGTCACCGGAATGGGCTTCAGCCTCTGTCCGCCCTTTGCCGTCGGCATGGATGAAAGTGACGCGCACTCAATGAACCCCTTGCAGCCGTGCGGCCTCCCTTATCGCGTTCAGCCCGTCGCGCAACTCGGCTTCGCTCGTGTAGCGCCCCCAGCCGAGACGGATCGACGCGCGCGCGTCGGCTTCACTCACCCCCATCGCGCGCAGCACATGGCTGACCTTGCCCGACCCGCTGCCGCACGCGCTGCCGAGCGAGAAGGCGACGTTTCGGGCGTCGGACATCAGGCGGAGGCCGTTCACCCCCTCGCGCCGGACGTTGAGATTGCCGTGATAGCGCGGGGTCGCGGCGCCGTTGATCGTCCATTGGGGAAGCATGTCCATCGCCAGCGACCAGAGCCGCTCGACATGCGCCGCGTCCGTGTCGAATCGCTCGGCCGCGAGCGCGGCGGCGGTGCCGAATCCGGCGCACAGCGCGGGCGAGACGGTGCCCGAGCGCATCCCCTGCTCCTGCGCGCCGCCGAGCATCAGCGGTTCGAGATCGACCCCGTCGCGCACCCACAGCGCGCCAATCCCCTTCGGCCCGTGGATCTTGTGCGCCGACAGCGCGATCAGGTCGGGGCCGTCGGGGATCGCGACGCGGCCATAGCCCTGCACCGCGTCGCAGAGCAGCAGGCTGTTCTTCGCGTGCGCGGCGGCGGCGAAATCGGCGACCGGCTGGATCGTCCCGACCTCATTGTTCACCAGCATCGTCGCGACAATGCCGTTTTCGGGGATCAGCGCCGCATCGGGCGCCAGCGCCAGCCCTTCGCCGTCGACCGGCAGGATCGCCGCGCCCAGCCGTTCGAGACATATCAACGACCCGGCATGTTCGATGCTCAATCCCGCGACGCCGCCGGGCTTCGCCTTCGCGCCGCACAGCAGCGCCCAGTTGAGCGCCTCGGTCGCGCCCGACGTGAAAAAGACGCGCCCGCCCTTCGGCAGCAGCGCCGCGACCTGGTCGCGTGCGACCTCGACCGCGGCGGCGGCGGCGCGCCCCGCCTTGTGCGCGCTCGACGGGTTGGCGAATCCGGCGCCCGCCCCCGGCCCCTCGAGCCAGCGCAGCATCGCCTCGCGCGCCTCGGGAGCGAGCGGCGTCGTGGCCTGATAGTCGAGGTAGATCATCGAACGAGAGAGTCCTTATTGCGATTGATTCGCAAAAGTTGCATGTTGCTACGGACTTTCTATATAGGCGCCATCTTCGCTCCGCCACCCCGCCAGCCGGCGATTCGGCCGAGAGCTCAAAAGATAAGAGGTGCCCCCATGCCCGACGTGATTTTCCCCGGCCCCGAGGGCCGCATCGAAGGCCGATTCTCGCCGCCACCGCGTCCGCGCGCGCCGGTCGCGCTGATTCTCCACCCACACCCGCAGGGCGGCGGCACGATGAACGACCGCATCACCCAGGCGATGTACAAAAGCTTCGTCGCGCGGGGCTTCGCGGTGCTGCGCTTCAACTTTCGCGGCGTCGGTCGCAGCCAGGGGACGTTCGACAATGGCATCGGCGAACTGAGCGACGCCGCATCCGCGCTCGACTGGGTCCAGTCGATCCATCCCGAGGCGCAGACGACGTGGATCGCGGGCTTCAGCTTTGGCGCGTGGATCGGCATGCAGCTTTTGATGCGGCGCCCCGAAATCCGCGGCTTCCTGTCGGTCGCGCCGCCGGCGAACATGTACGACTTCAGCTTCCTCGCCCCCTGCCCCTCGTCGGGAATCATCGTCGCGGGCGGACAGGACGAAATCGTGCCGCCGCCAGCGATCCAGAAGCTGGTCGACAAGCTGCGCACCCAAAAAGGCATCACGATCCACCACGACGAGATCCCGCGCGCGAACCATTTCTTCGAGCATGAACTCGACCAGTTGATGAAGTCGCTCGATAATTATCTGGATATGCGGCTCGCGCCCGATTCGCCGATTCGGTAATCAATCCTCCCCGGCATGGGGAGGGGGACCACCGAAGGTGGTGGAGGGGCAGGTGCGTCATGACGTGCCCTTTTTCGGAGCAAAGCGTAAACCGCCAGTGCCCCTCCACCATGCTTTGCATGGTCCCCCTCCCCCTGCCGGGGAGGATTCAGGTCGTCGGGATCAGCCAGATCACGACGTTCGCGAACATCACCAGCGCCGCGACCAGCATCAGCAGCGCACGCTTCCGGTCGCCGGTGCGAAAGACATAGACGGCCCCGCCGGTAAGAATGACCCCGGCGAGCATGAGCAGGGATATGATCGTGTCGGACATCGGGCGGCTTTATCGCGCGCGTCACAAATTTGCTACCTGGCTTATGGTCAATCCGGGCGGCTTCGCCTAAAGCGCGCTCATCGATTCCCTTCACCCTGCGGGAGCCGCCCCGATGCGCATCGCGATAGCCTCTGACCATGCCGCTTACGAGCTCAAGGCCGTGCTCGCCGATTGGCTGCGCGGCGAAGGGCATGATGTCGCCGACCTCGGCACCAACGGCCCCGACAGCGTCGATTATCCCGACTATGGCTACCGCCTTGCCGCCGCCGTGGCCGACGGCAGCGCCGAGCGCGGCATCGCGCTCTGCGGCTCGGGCATCGGCATCTCGATCTCGGTCAACCGCAACCCCGCCGTCCGCTGCGCGCTCGTCTCCGAACCGCTGTCGGCGAAGCTGGCGCGCGAGCATAATGACGCGAACGCCATCGCGATGGGCGCGCGGCTGACCGGCATCGACATGGCGAAGGCGTGCATCACCGCCTTCCTGACCACCGACTTCGCGGGCGACCGCCATGCGCGCCGCGTCGACAAGCTTTCCCACCCTCCCCAATTGGAGACCAGCCGATGACTACAGAAACGCTCGACAAGCCCATCAAATCGGCCGGCTATTTCACCGACGGCGTCGATATCGTCGATCCCGCCGTCGCGGCGGCGATGAAGCATGAACTCGACCGCGAACAGCATCAGATCGAACTGATCGCGTCGGAAAATATCGTCTCCAAGGCGGTTCTCGAGGCGCAGGGCAGCGTCTTCACCAATAAATATGCCGAAGGCTATCCGGGCAAGCGCTATTATCAGGGGTGCGGTCCGTCGGACGAGGTCGAGACTCTCGCGATCGATCGCGCCAAGAAATTGTTCGACTGCAATTTCGCCAACGTCCAGCCGCACTCGGGCGCGCAGGCGAACGGCGCCGTCATGCTCGCGCTGACCAAGCCCGGCGCGACGATCATGGGCATGAGCCTCGATGCGGGCGGGCATTTGACCCACGGCGCGGCGCCGGCGATGTCGGGCAAATGGTATAATGCCATCCAATATGGCGTGCGCGCCGACGACCATCTCGTCGATTTCGACCAGGTCGAGGCACTGGCGAAGGAACATCGCCCCTCGCTGATCATCGCGGGCGGCTCGGCCTATCCGCGCACGCTCGACTTCGCGCGCTTTCGCGCCATCGCCGATGACGTCGGCGCGCTGCTGATGGTCGACATGGCGCATTTCGCGGGGCTGGTCGCGGGCGGCGCGCACCCCTCACCGATGGAACATGCGCATGTCGTCACCACGACGACGCACAAGACGCTGCGCGGCCCGCGCGGCGGCATGATCCTGACCAATGACGAAGCGATCGCCAAGCGGATCAACTCGGCGGTCTTCCCCGGCCTGCAGGGCGGCCCGCTAGTCCATGTCATCGCCGCCAAGGCGGTGGCGTTCGGCGAAGCGCTGCGCCCCGAGTTCAAGGCCTATGCCAAAGCGACGATCGCCAACGCGCAGGCGCTGGCGAACCGGCTGAAGGCGCGCGGCGCCGATGTCGTCGCGGGCGGCACCGACACCCATCTCGCGCTGATCGACCTGCGCCCGCTCGGCATCACCGGCCGCGACGCCGACGAGGCGCTCGAACGCAGCGCGATCACCTGCAACAAGAATGGTGTCCCCTTCGATCCGCTGCCGCCGGTCAAGACCAGCGGCATCCGCGTCGGATCGCCCGCAGGCACGACGCGCGGCTTCGGAGTCGCCGAGTTCGAGGCGATCGGCGACATGGTAGCTGATGTTCTGGAAGCACTTCGAGATAAGCATGTCCTGAGCGACGCCGCAGGCGGCGTCGAAGGGGGCGAGCATGGCGACGCCGATGTCGAAGCCGATGTTCGGGGCCGCGTCCGCGCGCTGTGCGAGCGTTTCCCCATCTATCAGGGATAAGGTGATGGCGCGGCAGCACCCCGAGGAACCGACGCTGGTCGAACTGACGATCGAGGAGGTCAAGGCGATGGGCAAGCAGGGCATGTCCCACCCCTCGACGCGCCCGGTGCTCACCGGCGGCGCGGTCGGTGCAGTCGCGGGCATCCTGCTGCCCGTCGTCAGCTGGCCTGTCGGCCTGCTCGCGGGTGCCGCCATCGCGCTGTATACGCGGGTGAAACGCTGACCCATGCGCTGCCCCTATTGCGGACATGAAGACAGCCAGGTGAAGGACAGCCGCCCGACCGAGGACGGCGCCGCGATCCGCCGCCGCCGCCAGTGCGAGGATTGCGGGGCGCGCTTCACCACTTTCGAGCGTATCCAGCTTCGCGACGTCGCGGTGCTGAAGGCGGGCGGCGGACGCGAGCCCTTCGACCGCGAGAAGCTGATGCGCAGCGTCCAGATCGCCTGCCGCAAGCGCCCGATCGACGGCGCGCGCATCGAACGGCTCGTCTCGGGTATCCAGCGCCAACTCGAAACCTCGGGCGATAATGAGGTGCAGGCGGCACAGATCGGCGCGATGGTGATGGAAGCGCTCAAGGGCTTCGACAATGTCGCCTATATCCGCTTCGCCAGCGTCTATCGCGATTTCACCGAAGCCAAGGATTTCGAGGAATTCGCGTCGTCGATCACCGAGGCGGCACGGCCGAGCAAATGAAAGCGGCCGCCCCGCCCCCGATCATCGTGCTTGTCCGCCCGCAGCTTGGCGAGAATATCGGCAAGGCGGCGCGCGCGATGCTCAATTTCGGGCTCACCGAACTCCGCCTCGTCGCCCCGCGCGACGGCTGGCCCAACCCCGACGCCGGGCCGGCGGCATCGGGCGCCGATGTCGTGCTTGCCGAGGCCAAGGTCTTTGACAGCCTCGCCGACGCGGTTAGCGACTGCACGACGATCTATGCCACCACCGTGCGCAAGCGCGGGGTGAGCAAACCGGTGCTGACGCCCGCGGCGGCCGCGGCCGAAGTCTGCGCGAGCGCGGGCCGGTCGGCCTATGTCTTCGGGGCCGAGCGGTCGGGGCTGGAAACCGACGATGTCGCGCTGGCCCACGCGATCGTCACCGTTCCGATCAATCCCGAATTCAGCTCGCTCAACCTTGCGCAGGCGGTGATCCTGCTCGCCTATGAATGGTCGAAACATGCCCCGAGCGAGGCCGAGGGGGGCATCGCGCTGGCGAGCCCGCCCGACGGGCCGATCGCCGCGCCCGCGCCGCACGCCGAGATGGAAGAATTGATCCGGCATTTCGTTCGCGACCTCGATACGGCGGGCTATTTCTTTCCCGCCGACCGGACGGCGGCGACGCTGCGCACCTTGCGCACCACCCTGACGAAGACGGGCTGGTCGCATAATGACATCCGAATGATGCACGGCATCATCACGGCCCTTGGCCGCAAGAAAAAAGGATTGTAAGGGCCGCCATCTTCAAATTCGGGGCCTTTTATGATCGCTACATTATTTTCTCTCGCTCTCGCGGCGTCGTCGTCCAACATGACGGCCACCGATAGCGCCCCCACGCATGGGATCGACGAACAGTCGGCCAAGCCCGCGAAGCCCAAGCGGGTTTGCGAAAAGGTTGGAATGTCGGGCAGCAATATCCCCAAGCGCATATGCCGCACGATCACGCCGCCGGCCGCACCGGCCAAGGAGGCCTCGCGCGTCGATCAGGCCCAGCCGGACGGCAGCACAACCAACTGAAACGCGCGGATCAGCGATTCGCGCGAATCTGGTCCCACATGATCATTTCATGCGCGATCGACTGTTCGACCAGCTCGTTCCACACCGCGCGAAGTCGTTCGGGCGTCAGCCCGGCGGCTTCGGCCGCGCGCACGACATTGTCGAGAACCTGGGCCTTGCGCGCTTCGTCGCGGACGGTGCCGCGCTCGGTCTTGATGCGCGCGGCGGCGTCCATATAACCAAAGCGACGGACGAGCAGCGCGACCAGCGCGCGGTCGACTTCGTCGACTCCGACGCGGACCTCGGTCATCGTTTCGCAGTGTTCGGGAAGTTTGGCGACGGTCATGTGCGCTGCCTTTAGCGGCTTTTTCCGCGCTGTCGAGGCATCGCGCCGATACGCGCGCCGCGCTTGACTTTCCGCGCCTCCCCGTCTAACCGCGCGCCTTCGCAATGGACCCCGCACCCCGGTGAAGCGGCGGTCGCATATGGCATCTGCCCATATGGTGCGACCCGGGAACCGCCGAAATCCTTCGGCACACAGCATATTGGAGACGACATATGTCGAAGCGCCAGAGCGCCAAGTATAAACTCGACCGCCGGATGGGCGAGAACATCTGGGGTCGCCCCAAGAGCCCGGTCAACCGCCGCGAATATGGCCCCGGCCAGCACGGTCAGCGCCGCAAGGGCAAGATGTCGGATTTCGGCATCCAGCTTCGCGCCAAGCAGAAGCTGAAGGGCTATTACGGCGACATCACCGAAAAGCAGTTCAAGAAGAATTATTTCGAAGCGTCGCGCATGAAGGGCGACACCGGACAGAATCTGATCGGCCTGCTCGAACGCCGCCTCGACGCGGTCGTCTATCGCTCGAAGTTCACGCCGACCATCTTCTCGGCGCGCCAGCTCGTCAGCCACGGTCACGTCTATGTCAACGGCGTGAAGTGCAACGTCGCCAGCCGCCTCGTGAAGCCGGGTGACGAAATCACCCTCGGCAAGAAGGCGCAGGAAATGGCGCTGGTCGCCGAAGCGCAGAGCCTGCCCGAGCGTGACCTGCCCGAATATCTGGCGATCGACGGCACCAAGGCGACCTATGTCCGCGTGCCCACGCTCGACGAAGTGCCCTATCCGGTGAAGATGGAGCCGAATCTAGTCGTCGAATTCTATTCGCGCTGATCTGGTTTCGACCGAAACGATTTCAGGGGGGCGGTCCGAAAGGGCCGCCCTTCTTGCATCGGGGCCGCGCGGCTGGCACAAGCCCGTCGTCGCAAACGAAATTCAAGGACATTGCATGCTTCGTTTTCCCCGAACTGCCGCGGCTTTCGCGGTTCTTCTTTCCGTTGCCGCGTGCAGCGGCGCCGACAAGGCGGCTGGCCCCGACGCGGCTTCGCTCCCCGACGTCCAGTTCCCCGAGCTGTCGCTGCAGACGTTGCAGTCGGTGACGAAGGAACTCTCGTCGGACGCCTATGAAGGCCGCGCGCCGGGCACCGCGGGCGAGGAAAAGACCCTCGCCTATCTGATCAAGCAGTTCGAGGAAGCCGGCCTCAAGCCCGGCAACAACGGCAAGTGGACGCAGGACGTACCGCTGGTCGAGATCACCGCGAAGAACGCGACGCCGCTGAGCTTCACCGGCGGCAAGGCGCCGGTCACGCTGAACTATGGTGATGATTATGTCGCCTTCAGCTATCGCGTGCAGCCCAAGACCGCGATCAAGGACAGCGACGTCGTCTTCGTCGGCTATGGCATCAACGCCCCCGAAAAGGGCTGGAACGATTATGCCGGGCTCGACGTCAAGGGCAAGACCGTCATCATCCTCGTCAACGATCCCGACTGGCAGACCCCCGAAGCCAAGGGTGAGTTCAACGGCCGCGCGATGACCTATTATGGCCGCTGGACCTATAAATATGAGGAAGCGGCGCGCCAGGGCGCGGCCGCGGCGCTGATCGTCCACGACACCGAACCCGCCGCCTATGGCTGGAACGTCGTGGAAAGCAGCAACACCGGCACCCAATATCTCGCCGAGACCAAGAATGGCGGCGCCGACCAGACCGCGGCGAATGGCTGGATTCAGCTCGGCAAGGCGAAGGAATTGCTCGCCAGCGCGGGCCAGGATTTCGACAAGCTGCGCGCCGCCGCGGGCAAGAAGGGCTTCAAGGCGGTGGCGCTGACCGGCGTGAAGGCGGCGTTCGGCTTCGACAACCAGATCGCGAAGAAGATGTCGCATAACGTCATCGGCGTCCTGCCGGGCGCGAAGCGCCCCGACGAATATGTCCTCTATACCGCGCACTGGGACCATCTCGGCCGCTGCACGCCAGTGAACGGCGACGATATCTGCAACGGCGCGGTCGACAATGCGACCGGGGTCGCGGGACTCGTGACCCTCGCGCAGGCCTATAAGAAAGCGCCGGCGCCCGACCGCAGCGTCGTCTTCCTGGCGGTGACGGCCGAGGAATCGGGCCTGCTCGGCTCGCAATATTATGCCGACAATCCGGTCTTCCCGCTCGCCGAGACGGTCGGCGGCGTGAATATGGACGCGCTGAACCCGAACGGCCCGGCGAAGGACATCGTCGTCGTCGGCCGCGGCAAGTCGGATCTCGACTCCTATCTGGAAAAGATCGCCAAGGCGGCGAAGGTCGCGATCGTCGACGAACCGACGCCCGAGAAGGGCTTCTATTACCGCTCCGACCATTTCAGCTTTGCCAAGCACGGCGTCCCCTTCTTCAACTTCGGGGCCGGCGAAGATCTGGTCGACGGCGGCAAGGAAGCCGGCAAGAAGGCGGCGGAAGATTATGAGAAGAACCGCTACCACGCGCCGGGCGACGAATATGCGGCGATCAAGAATTGGGACGGCATGCTCGCCGATCTCAAGCTCTTCTATGCCGCAGGCCGCATGCTCGCCTCGACCGACGCCTGGCCGAACTGGGTGAAGGGCGACGAGTTCCGCGCCGCACGCGACAAGTCGCGCCCGGCGAAATAAAGACCTCGCCATTGCGAGCGAAGCGAAGCAATCCAGGGCGGCCAGCCGCCCTGGATTGCCGCGTCGCTCCGCTCCTCGCCATGACGAGCGTGTCGGACGGAGGACCAAGGCTCAATGACGCTGCGCATGCCTGCCGAATGGGCGCCGCACGAAGCCGTGTGGATCGGCTTTCCGCACCTCGACGCCGAATGGGCGGGCCGGATCGATGCCGCGCGCGCCGACGTCGCCGCCTTTGCCAACGCCGTGCATGACGGCGGCCGCGGCGAAGAGGTGCGGCTGGTCGTCAACGACGAGCATCAGGCGGGCATCGCCGCCGGGCTCGTCGCAGCGGGCGTGCGCATATTCGTCCAGCCGCTCGGCGACATCTGGCTGCGGGACACCGGGCCGATCGTCGCGGGCACTGGCGCGGCGCGGCGGGCGCGCAATTTCCAATTCAACTGGTGGGGCGAAAAATTCGTCATGCCGGGGGATCGGGAAATCGGCGCCGCGCTCGCGCACAGCGGCGGGCTTCCGGTCGACGATCAGGACTGGGTGCTCGAAGGCGGCGGCATCGACGTCGACGGCACCGGGCTGTGCGTCACGACCGAGGAATGCCTCCTCAACCTCAACCGCAATCCGACACTGACGCGCGAGGATATTGCGGTTCGGCTGCACCAGTCGCTCGGCATCGAACGGCTGCTGTGGCTCGGCAAGGGGCTGATCGGCGATCACACCGACGGCCATGTCGACAATCTGGCGCGCTTCGTCGGCGAAGGCCGGCTCGCGATCCCGGTCGCGGCGGGCGACGATGATCCCAATGCCGAAATCTATGCCGACGCGCGGGCGCGAGCGGCGGCATTCGGCGAGGTTGAGATCATCGACCTCCCCTCACCCGGCCGCGTCGAACTGGATGGCGAGATTGCGGCGGCGAGTTATATGAATTTCTATATCGGCAACAGCGTCGTGGTCGTCCCGACCTATGGCGTCGCCAATGACGCCGCCGCGGTCGATGCCCTCGCCGCGCTCTTTCCCGGCCGCCGCGCCATGGGCGTGTCGGCGCGCGGGATCCTCGTCGGCGGCGGCAGCTTTCATTGTTCGAGCCAGCAGCTTCCGAAATAGCGCCAGCCGCTTTTGCGCTGGCAAGATGCGCGGCCTCGCCTATATCCGCTCCATGACCCGCACGATCACCGTCGCCGCGTTGCAGCTTGCGCTCCCCGGCCCTGCCCAACCGAACATCGATGCGGTCACCGCGCTCGTCGAGGAGGCCGCCGGACAAGGCGCGCAGATCATCCTGCCGCCCGAACTTTTCGAGGGTCCCTATTTCTGCCAGGTCGAGGAGGAAGCGCTGTTCGCCGGCGCGCACCCCACCACCGACCATCCGAGCGTCGTCGCGATGCAATCGCTTGCCGCCAAGCTCAAGGTCGCGATCCCGACGAGTTTTTTCGAAAAAGACGGCCCGCATTATTACAACAGTCTCGCGATGATCGGCCCCGACGGCGCCATTATGGGGACGTATCGCAAGAGCCACATTCCCGACGGCCCCGGCTATGAAGAGAAATATTATTTCCGCCCCGGCAACACCGGCTTCAAGGTCTGGGATATTTTCGGGACGCGCATCGGCGTCGGCGTCTGCTGGGACCAATGGTATCCCGAATGCGCGCGCGCGATGGCGCTGATGGGCGCCGAACTGCTTTTCTATCCGACCGCGATCGGATCCGAACCCTATGATGCCGACCTCGACACCAGCCGCATGTGGCGCCGCGCGATGCAGGGGCATGCGGTGTCGAACTGCATGCCGGTGATCGCCGCGAACCGGATCGGCGCCGAGGGCGACGCCAATTTCTATGGCCACAGCTTCATCACCGACGAATGGGGCGACCTGACACAGGCGTTCGGCGCAAGCGAGAGTGGCGTCCTGGTCGAGACGATCGACCTCGACCGCGCCGCGAAGCACCGCGCGGGAATGGGCTTTTTCCGCGACCGCCGACCGCAACTCTATGGGCGTCTGGCCGAAGACATCTGACAAGCCGTAAAGGGGACAGCATGGACATACCCGACGACATCTTCACCGAACCCGAGGACGTCGACCCCGACACGCTCGCCAATCTTGGTCCGCTGCGGCGGCTCGCGGGCATCTGGGAGGGAACACGCGGCGTCGATGTGAACCCCAAGGCCGACGGCCCCGAGACGCGCGAATATTACGAGCGGATCGAGATGCAGCCGATCGACCCGCAGGCGAACGGACCGCAGCTTTTCTATGGCCTGCGCTACCATGTCCGCATCAACACACGCGAGGAGGACATCGCCTTCCACGATCAGGTCGGCTATTGGCTTTATGAAGCCGCGACGGGCCTGATCCTCCAGACCCTCGCCATCCCGCGCGGCCAGATTGCCATCGCCGCGGGGCATGCGAAGCCCGATGCGAAGCAACTGACCCTCAAGGCGACACGCGGACAAACCGAATATGGCATCTGCTCGACGACCTTCCTCGAACTCGCCTTCCGCACCGACAGTTACGAATTGGCCGTCGATTTTCATGACGATGGATCGTGGAGCTATGTCTCCGACACGATGCTGATGGTGAAGGGCGCGGCCGAACCGTTCCGGCACCGCGACCATAACCGGCTGACCAAGATCGCCGAACCCGACCTCAACCCCTGGGCCAGAATCGTGAAGGGCGCGGCTTAAAATCCTCTCGGAATAAAAACCCTGTTCCCCCGCGAAAGCGGGGGCACGATCACGCTTGATCCCGCTCTAATTCTGAAAGCGGTGGATACTTTCGAGGTCGGCGCGGTCGAGCGGTTGGGTCAGCCACAGGCCGCCACGCGTCCCGCGCGACCAGCGCACGATCGCCTTGCGGCGGATTCCGCTCGCCAGCACGAGGTCGAGTTCCTTGCCGACCTCCAGATGGCCGTCGTGGACGAAACCCGCGCCGCTTTGCGACAGGTCGACGAGTTCGATCTCGCTCGTTCCTTCGTCGGTCACCGCCTGCGCGCTGGTGTGCACCGGCAAACGCGGCTGGCGATAGCCACTCGCGCGCTGCTCGGCCGCGAGCCGCTTGAGCACGTCGGCAACATCGACCTCCTCGTCGAACGCGACGCCGCAGCGACCGCCTTCGGACCACACGACCTTGCCGCGTACGGCCACCGCATCCGAAAGCGCGATTTCGAGCTTTTCGCCGACCGCGATCGGCACATCGGCGGCGAGCATCATGCCATTGTCCGACATGTTGCGCACGCGCCACAGGCCGACGTCGCCATCGCGCTTGACCTTCGCGATGCGCCACACGGTGCGATAGCGGTCGGCGCCGCGGCGGTCGGTTTCGCTCGCTGTTTGCGGTTGGGGCGTCGCGTTGGAGAGGAGCGATTTCTTCATGCCATCCTCGTTGAAAGCAGCACCGGTAGAGCGGGACAATGTCATAACATACTCAACATACATCGGTACTGGCGCCGAATATTAGCGAAATTTCGCAAAATATTCAATGGCGCTGCGAACCATAGTTAACACATATTCAACGAACTGGCCTTCGCATGGACAACCATGACAGGCGATTATGAATAAAATCCCCATTTTGCAGAATTTAACGGCACCATCGTGGCAGTATTAAGCACCCGCCGCCGGAACCGCCTCAGCCCCGATATATCTTCGGATCGATGCCGTGACGCGCGATCTTGTCGTAGAGCGTCTTGCGCGGGATACGCAGGAACGCCAGCGTCGCCGCGATATCGCCCCCCGCACTCGCCAGCGCGTCGCGGATCGCGTGCGCCTCGAATTGCGCCACCCGTTCGGGAAGCGCCGGAGGGATTTCGCCATCGCCCAGCGCCGGGGTGTCGAGCCCCAACACCTCGCTATAGGCGAAGTTGCGAAGCTCGCGGACATTGCCCGGCCAGTCATGTTCGATCAGATGCCGACGCGCGGCGTCGCCGAGGGTGAAGTCGGGTGCGCCCATCCGGCCGGTCGCTTCCTCGACGAAGGACGCAAAAAGTTGCGGGATGTCGGCCTTGCGCTCGCGAAGCGGCGGTATCCGCAGCCGCACGACGTTGAGGCGATAGAAAAGATCCTCGCGAAACTCGCCGGCGCGCACCGCTTGCTGGAGGTCGCGGCGCGATGATGCGACGATACGCAGGTCGACCGCACGCGGTTCGGCCGCGCCGATCGGCCGGATCTTGCGCTCCTCGACGACGCGAAGCAGCATCGACTGGATCGCGAGCGGCATATTGTCGATGCCGTCGAGGAACAGGGTGCCGCGATGGCTCTGCTCGATCCGCCCCTCGCGCGCGATCGGACCATAGCCGACGGCGCCGCGATCATGGCCGAACAGTTCGACCTCGGCGAGCCCTTCGGGAAGCGCGCCGCAATCGACCGCGATGAACGGGCGGCCCGACCGCGGCCCCTTGCGATGGAGGAGCAGCGCCGCAAGTTCCTTGCCCGTCCCCGTCTCGCCTTCGACGAGGACGTCGATGTCGGCGCGCGCGATCTGGACGATCGTCGCGCGCAGTTGCGCCATCACCGGGCTGTCGCCGATCAGCGGGCTGTCGACGCTGGTTTCGGCGGCGGCGCGCAGCATCCGGTTGTCGAGGATCAGGCGCCGCGATTCGAGCGCCTTGCGAACCGCCGCGATCAGGTGATCGGTTGCATAGGGCTTCGCCAGGAAATCGAATGCCCCGTCCTTCAGCGCGCCGATCGCCATCGGCACGTCGGCGTGCCCGGTGATCAGGATAACCGGGATTTCGGGGTCGATCGCCCGGATGCGCGCGAAGAATTCGAGCCCGTCGAGACGCGGCATGCGGATATCGGTGACCACCGCACCGCTGAAGGCGTCGTCGATGGCGGCAAGCGCCGTCTCGGCATCGGCGAAGGCGCGGACCTCGATATCGGCGAGTTCGAGCGACTGCACCGTCGCCGCGCGCAAGGCGTCGTCGTCATCGACGAAAATGACCTGCTGGCGAGTCACGAATTCACTCATGCGCGGCGGACCTCCAGCCGGAAAGCCGCGCCGCCGAGCGGCGACGCGACGCTGTCGAGCGCGCCGCCAAATTCGCGTGCGATGTCGCGCGCGATGCCAAGCCCCAGCCCGAGCCCATCAGCCTTGCCGGTGACGAAAGGGGTGAAAAGATTGTCGGCGACGTCGGGGGCGACCCCCGGTCCATTGTCGGCGACGGTGATGACGATCCCGTCTTCCGCCCGCGTTTCGATGCGGATGCACGGATCGGGATGGCCGGTCAGCGCGTCGAGCGCATTTTGGAGCAGATTGACCAGAATTTGTTCGAGCCGCACGCGGTCGGCGATGCAGCGCATCCCCGGCGCTTCGCCGACGCGTTCGACCATGACGCCATGTTCGCGGATGCGATCGCCGACGAGCAGCAGCGCGCCATCGATCACCCGCGCGATCTCGACCGGGCCGAGCGCGGGCGTGCTGCGCCGCGCGAAACTGCGCAGTTCGGCGATGATCGCGGCGATCCGCTCGGTCAGCGCGACGATCGTCCCGATATTGTCGCGCGCCCTGCCCGGCTCGCCGCGGTCGAGGAAAGTGCCGGCATTTTCGGCAAAACCGCGGATCGCCGCGACCGGCTGATTGATCTCGTGCGCGACGCCCGCCGTAATCTGCCCGATCGTCCCCAGGCGGCTCGCCTGCGACAATTCCTCGCGCGCCGCGCGGAATCGCCGGTTGGCCTCGACCAGGTCGGCGGTGCGCGCCGCCACCTCGACCTCCAGCATGTGCCGCGACTCCTCCTGCAATCGCTGTTTCTCGCGCGCGCGGAACACCCAGGTCAAAAGCGCGGCGAGCAGGATGAAGGCGATCAGGATCGCGGTGCGCGCTGTCGCGTTGGCGCTCGCCTCGGCAGGCGCCAACGGCTGAAAGGCATGCAGCCGTGCTCCGGCCATCGGCACCCGAACCGCCGCCTCGCGGTAACGGGCGTCGCCGTTCGCCCAGGTTGCGCCGTCCCTTGTCAGGGGGAGCGGAGTAAGCGGCAGATTGCCGAATTGCAGCACCGCGCGAATAGCGGCTCGCGTCTGCTCGTCGATCGGTGCGAGCGTGCGGAAACGCCAGTCGGGGCGGCTGGTGATGATGATCACGCCGTGGTCGTCGGTGACGAAAGTGGCGAGCGGCTGGCGCGCCCATTCGGCTTCGAGCCGGTCGAACTCGACCTTGACGACGATCACGCCCAGCGTCCGGCCGCCTTCCTCGACCCGGCGCGCGATGAACAGACCGGGCCGACCGCTGACGGTGCCGAGCGCGAACAATTCGGCGCCGCCCTTTGCCATGGCGTCGCGGAAATAGGGACGAAAGCCATAATTCTGGCCGACGAAGCTCTGCGGGCGGCGCCAGTTGCTCGCCGCGATCGTCCGGCCGTCGCGCGCGATCAGATAGATCACCGCGGCATCGGTTCGATCGGCGAGCAGTTCGAGCTTGTCGTTCATCCGCCGCGCCGCCGCGGCATCGCCGCTGCCCAGCACGGTCCGCACATCGGGATATTCGGTGAGCACCAGCGGGAGCAGGCGAAATTTCTGAAGCTCTCCGGCCAGCCGGCGCGACGCGCTTCGCGCCTGCTGTTCGGCGGCGGCATCGGACGCGACGCGCGCATGGCCCGCCGCCCAGCCGAAGGCGGCAGCCGCGATCATCGCCAGCAGCAGCAGCGCGAGCAACGCCGCCCAGACCAGGCGCCGACCAGCACCCGGCGCGCGCGAATCATCAAAGGAAGCGGAGGAGGCCATATGTGCGGATTATCGCACATATGAAGAGATGATAAGCGAAAAATCGCACAGACAAAATGAGAAACTATCACCTGCCCGCCCACAACGGCTTTATTTTCCGTCCTTTTTCGGATGATGCGAAGGTCGTGGACCGACGCTGGGGTCGGCCATAATTTTGAGGAAGCAGCGGCGAAAGGCCGCGCTCGGGAGGATGAACGCGTGGCAGCCATCATAATCGACGGGACCGGACAGGCGCGGGCGGGAGCGACACCGCTCTACCGTCACCTCTATGTCCAGGTTCTCGCCGCCATTTTCCTGGGCGCGATCATCGGCCATTTCTGGCCCGCGTGGGGCGAAGCGCTGAAACCGCTCGGCGATGGATTCATCAAGCTGGTGAAGATGATCATCAGCCCGGTGATCTTCCTCACCGTCGTGACCGGCATCGCGGGCATGAAGGAAATCGCCTCGGTCGGTCGCGTCGCAGGCAAGGCTTTTGCCTATTTCCTCGTCTTCTCGACGCTGGCGCTGATCGTCGGGCTGTGCATCGCGAATCTGATCCAGCCGGGCGCGGGGATGAACATCGATCCCGCGACCCTCAACGCCGGCGCGATCGCCGACTTCGACAAGAAAGCGCATGAAGCGAGCCTGACGGGCTTCCTGCTCGAGATTATTCCGACGACCTTTCTGTCCGCCTTCACCGAAGGCTCGATCCTCCAGACGCTGTTCGTCGCGATCCTGTTCGGCCTGTCGCTGTCGATGGTCGGCAAGCCCGGCGAGCCGGTACTCGACCTGCTCGAACGCATCGGCGTCGTCGTCTTCCGCCTCGTCGGCCTGTTGATGCGCGCCGCGCCCATCGGGGCGTTCGGCGCGATCGCGTTCACGATCGGCAAATATGGCGTCGGCTCGCTCGTCAACCTGGGGCAACTCGTCGCGACTTTCTACCTGACCTCGCTGATCTTCGTTCTCGGCGTGCTCGGCACGGTCGCGCGGCTCAACGGCTTTTCGATCCTGAAGCTCTGCCGCTATCTCAAGGCCGAACTGCTGCTCGTGCTCGGCACCTCCTCGTCCGAAGCCGCGCTGCCGAGCCTGATCGAAAAGATGGAGCGCGCGGGCTGTGAGAAATCGGTCGTCGGGCTCGTCATCCCGACCGGCTACAGCTTCAATCTCGACGGCACCAACATCTATATGACGCTCGCCGCGCTGTTCATCGCGCAGGCCTGCAACGTCGACCTGTCGCTCGGCGACCAGATCGCGCTGCTGCTCGTCGCGATGATCAGTTCGAAGGGCGCCGCGGGGGTCACCGGCGCGGGCTTCATCACGCTCGCCGCGACACTGTCGATCGTGCCGTCGGTTCCGGTGGCGGGCATGGCGCTGATCCTCGGCATCGACCGCTTCATGTCGGAATGCCGAAGCCTCACCAATTTCATCGGCAATGCGGTCGCGACGGTCGTCGTCGCCCGCTGGGACAATGCGCTCGACCGCGATCAGTTGCGGTTGGCGCTGGACGGCGGCGCGGCGTCTCCACTGGCCGCGCCGCCCGTCGAACAGGACATGGATTGAAGGCCCAAGGGTCATGCGAAAGCAAGAGGGAGAAGGACAATGAGGGGTTCGACATCGGCACTGTTGCTCGCGAGCACGGCGATCTGCCTGTTCGCCGGCTTACCCGCCCATGCGCAGGACAAGGCGCCCACGGCCCAGGGCGACGCGGCCGATAGCGACGGCCCGGACGGCGACATCCTGTCGTCCGACATCGTCGTCGTCGGCACGCGCATCGAAGGCGCGCGCGTCACCGAGGCACTGCCGGTCGTCGTCCTCGATCAGGACCGGATCGACGCCATTGGTGCGGTCAGCGGCGACGAACTGATCCGCAGCATCCCGCAGATGGGCGACGTCAGCTTCAATCCCGGCAACAACGCGCAGACGAGCAATGCGGCGCGCGGCGACGTCGGCTCGGTCAATTTGCGCTCGCTGGGCGTCGGCAACACGCTCGTGCTTCTAAACGGACGCCGCATCGTCACCCATCCGGCGAGCCAGGGGCTGTCCGACACCGGCACGGTGCCGGTGCTGAGCTATAATTCCAACGCGATCCCGACGACCGGGCTCCAGCGGTTCGAGGTGTTGCTCGACGGCGCGGCGGCGCTCTATGGTTCGGACGCGGTCGCGGGCGTCGTCAATACGGTGCTCAAGGACAATTATGACGGGCTGAGACTCCAGGCCCAATATGGCGGCGCCGAGGGCACCCATTTGCGCGAATTCCAGGGCAATATCCTGGCGGGCAAGAGTTTCGATCGCGGCAATTTCACCGTCTCGTTCGAATATACCAACCGCTCGGCGTTGCGCGCCGAGGATCAGGATTTCACCGCTTCGGCCGACCTGCGCCCGCTGTTCGCCGATTATCCCGATTTCGCGGACTCGACGACGCCCGACGGGCGCGCGACGCGCGGCACCTGGCCCGCGTTGCAGGTCGCCGTCACCGGCGGCCGACCGCGCCTCGGCTCGACCAACATGACGACCGCGGCAGGCGCCTTCACCGTCCGTCCGCCCAGCTTCGGCGGCTGCACCTATCAGCTTTCGCCCGACCTCTGCCTGGTGAACACCTCGCTCGCCACCAACAACAGTTTCCGCGACCTGCGCTACGACACCGCGGTCGGCACCACCGTCATGCCGCAGGTCAAGCGCTACAATGGCTTCGCCAACGGGCATTATGACCTGACCGACACACTGACGCTGTTCGGCGAGTTCGGCTATTATTATTCGGATACGCTGCGCGGCCAGCCGCCGGTCATCAACCTCAACCAGATCTGGATCCCGGCGAGCAACTATTACAATCCGTTCGGACCGGTCGGCAGCCCCAACCGCATCCCCGGGCTGACCAACGTGCCCGACGAGGGCCTGCCGGTGCGGATGACCAACTATCGCTTCGTCGATGCCGGGCCGCAGACCGTGCATGTCACCGGCGAACAGCTCCGCGCGCTGCTCGGCATTCGCGGCGAGGCCGCGGGCTTCAAATGGGACAGCGCCTTCACTTACTCGGAAGCGAGCGCGCACGACAGCAGCTTCGCGGTTCGCAGTTCGGCGCTCCAGCAGAGTCTCGCGCTATCGACGCCCGACGCCTATAATCCGTTCAACGGCGGCTGTGCGACGACGACGACCTATGGCGACTGCACGCCGAGTTCGCAGGTCGCGATCGATGCCATCGGCTTCCAGCTTCAGCGCCGGTCGAAGACGACACTGACGATGGGCGATTTCCGCGCCTCGCGCCCCGACCTCTTCAAGCTGCCCGGTGGCGATGTCGGCATGGCATTCGGCGTCGAGGTGCGCCGCGAGACGCAGCGCGACGACCGCGACGCCGCAGTCGACGGGTCGGACCCCTTTGTCGATATGGTATCGGGCGCGATCACGATCAGCGACGCCGCCGCGGTCAGCGACAATCCCGACACCTATGGCAAGCGCACCGTCGCCGCCGGCTATGCCGAACTGGCCGTGCCTTTGGTGTCAGAGGATATGAACGTGCCGCTGATGCGGCGCTTCGACCTCCAACTCGCCGGACGCTATGAACATTACAGCGATTTCGGCAGCGTCGCGCGGCCAAAGATCGCCGCGGCGTGGGACGTCTTCGACGGGCTGCGCTTCCGCGGCTCCTATTCGCAGGGCTTCCGCGCGCCGAACCTCGAGCAGGTCAATGCGGTCGAATATGCCCGCCTTGCGACAAGCCAGGACTTCCTGCGCTGCGAGGTCGATCTGCGCGCCGGCCGGATCGACAGCTTCACCGCCTGCGGCAACAATGTCGGCTATTCGCGCCGCGTGTCGGGCAACCCCGATCTCAAGCCCGAAAAGAGCACCAACTACAACCTCGGCGCGGTGTTCGAGCCGACCTTCCTTCCCGCCGACCTCGGACATCTGACCTTCACGGTCGATTACTGGTCGATCCGGCAAAAGGGCATCGTCGGCATCCTTGGCAACGACACCGCGATCGCGCTCGACTATCTGCTTCGTCTGCAGGGATCGTCGAACCCCAATGTCGTCCGCGACGCCGCCAACGCCGACGATATCGCGGCCTTCGCGGGAACGGGCATCGCGCCGGTCGGGAGCATCCTGACGGTGCGCGACCAGTTCATCAACCTGTTGCCCCAGACGGTGCGCGGGCTCGATTTCGCGGTCTATTGGCGGTCGCCGAAGACGAGCATCGGCAAGTTCGACCTTGCGGTGAACGCGACGCGGCTGCTCAAATTCTCGCGCGCTCCGGGTGATGCGGTCGACATGCTGGTCGCCGCGCGCGCGGCGGGCGACATCAACGCCGCGACGCCGCTGCCCGAAACGGAGGATCTGATCGAGGCCAACGGTCGCCCGAAATGGCGCGGCTCGGCGTCGCTGACCTGGTCGCTGGGGCAGTTCCAGATCGGCGCCTTTGCGCGCTACACCGGCGCGGTCGACGAAACGGGCTTTGTCGATGCCGACGGCAATCCGTGGCGGGTCAAGTCGCAGCTTACCGCCAACCTTTATGCCCAGGTCCGTATCCGCGACCAGGCCGGGATCGGCGGCGACATGCGCTGGCGCGTCGGCGTCCGCAACATCGTCAACAAGAAGCCGCCGCTCTCGTCCGAAGGCTATCTGGGGTCGCTCTACAGCCCCTATGGCCGCTATTGGTACACCTCGATCACTACGGAGTTCTGATGATGAAATACGGGTCCGGTATCTGGCTTTTGATCGGCTGCGCCGGGCTCGCCGTCGCGCCGGCGGCAACGGCAAAGGAGAGCGCGCCCGCGCCGACCGCCGCCGGCGCGACCTCCCTCGCCGCTGCCCCTGCTCTCGCGCCGAAAGCGGCGCCGCGAACGATCCTGTTCATCGGCAACAGCTTCACCCAGGGCGCCCATTCGGCAGCGCGCAACTGGCACGCCGGCACAGTCACCGACCTCAACGGCGCGGGCTATGGCGGGGTTCCGGCGCTGTTCAAGGCTTTTTGCGAACAGGCCGGACTCGATTATGCCGTCAGCCTCGAAACACAGGGCGGCAAGTCGCTCGGCTTTCATTATGACGAGCGGCGCGCGCTGTTCGACAAGCCGTGGGACGTGGTTGTCCTTCAGGAATATAGCGTTCTCGACCGCGCCAGCCCCGGCGATCCGGCTGCCTATATCCGCGATGTCGCGCGGATGACCGCGCTGTTCGAAAAGCGCAACCCGGCGGTCGATATCCGGCTCGTCGCCGCCTGGACGCGTGCCGACCAGACCTACACGCCCAAAGGCCATTGGTATGGCAAGCCGGTGGCCGCGATGGCCGACGACCTGCGCGCCGCCGCCGAACGCGCCCGCGCCGCGACCCCCGCCGTCAAGGGCATAGTACCCGTGGGCGAGGCGTGGACCCGGGCGATGGCAACCGGCGTCGCCGACCCCGATCCCTATGACGGCATCGCCTATGACCAGCTCGACCTTTGGACCTACGACCATTATCACGCAAGCGTCGCGGGCTATTATCTGTCGGCGCTGGTGACCTTTGGCGCGATCACCGGGGTCGATCCGACCAGCCTCGGCGCGCACGAAAAGAGCGCCGACGCGCTTGGTCTGTCGGATGCGCAGGCGGCCGCGTTGCAGACGGTCGCGCGCGACGAGCTGGCACGGCTGAAAGCCGGGCGCTGATCCTACCGCCGCCGCGCTGTTTCGAGCTCCACCGCCAGCACACCGACAAGCTCCGCCGCCGGCATCGACCGCGCCAGCGGAGCGCCCTGCCCCGCCCATTGCGCCCCATATCCATGCTCTCCCTGCGCCTTGGCGGCAGCATGGAGGGCTTTGCCGAGGTCATAGGCGATCGGATAAGCCGGGATGTCGGTCGGATTGGTCGTCGCGTCGAGCGCGGCGAAGCGGTTGGCCAAGATGCGCGCGGGCCGTCCTGACACCGCGCGCACCATGGCGGTATGTCGCGCGGCGTCGCTGGTCAGCGCGGCGCGGTAACCAGCGTCCGCCAGGCTCTCGTCGCAGGCGATGAAAGCGGTGCCGAGTTGCGCGGCCGATGCCCCCAGGTCCAGCGCCGCGGCAATCCCCGCGCCGTCCATGATCCCGCCCGCCGCGATCACCGGCCGGTCGAGCGAGCCAGCCAGCAGGCGGGTCAGCGCCATGGTCCCGAGCCGGTCGTCGCGCGCGTCGGGGTCGAACATCCCGCGATGGCCGCCCGCTTCCCACCCCTGCGCGACGATGGCGTCGATCCCGGCCGCTTCCGCAACTTGAGCTTCCGCGAGGCTGGTCGCGGTCGCGAGCAACACGATCCCGGCCGCGTGCAACGCCGCGATGGCCTCGGCCGTCGGCAGGCCAAAGTGGAAGCTGACGACCGCCGGGCGCTCAGCGATCAGCATATCGAGCATCGCGGCGTGGCCGACGAAGCTGCGATAGATTTCGCCGAGCGCATTCGGCGGTGCGGCATCGAATTCGGCGAACAACGGACGGAAGCGCTCGATCCACCGGCGCTCGCACTCGGCATCCGCCGTCGCGGGCTGGTGACAGAATAAATTGACCTGAAACGGCCGCGCGGTGCGCGCGCGCACCGCGGCGATCATTCGCCGCGCCCCCTCGACATCGGTCGCGCCAACACCGATCGAACCCAGCGCCCCCGCCTCGCTGACCGCCGCCGCCATGTCAGGCGAAGACACCCCCGCCATCGGCGCCTGGACGATCGGCAGATCGATGCCGAGAAGCGAGAGAAGGTCACGGTTGGCCATGATCGCAGCCTTATAGGCGTTCTGTTCAGGCTCCAACCACGATTCCCGTTGGGTAGAAGCTCGCAGCTTCGCCGGTCGAAACAGGGAAGATCGTTCAAAAACCGTGGGTCACATCATCGGCGAAGAGCAATGGAATGCCGAACCGAGTGTCCTCAACCCCGATCCGCTGGAGCCGCAGCGTTGTTTCGACGCCATAGGCGCTGAGGAACAATCCGGTCCCTATTGCCCGCCCGGACATCAGCCTCACTCCCGGCGGGCAATGGGGACCGGTGGCGCTTCGTTCCCCATCCGCCTGGGCAAGCTGGCCGAGTTTTTCGGCGAGCGTCATGCGCGCAAGCAATGCATCGATATCGACCGGCGCGCGGTGCAACCGCGGCTTTCCCGCCTGGGCTCGTAACCACCGCTCCGGCGAGCCCGCTCGTACGAACGAAATCGCGGCGGGCTAGGCGGATCCCCTCGGCGCATCCTCCTCGCCCACGCAACGCTAGCGAACCGCTTCGACCGCCGGCCGCTTTCCGGTTTCGACCCAGCCTCGCAGCGCCTCCCACGCCGCCGCCGATTGTTCGGGGCTGAAGCCGCAATGGGTATAGCCCTCCACCCCGCCCACCGGGAGCGGCGCTTTGGTTCCCGGCACAGTATATTGGACGAGCCGCTTTCCATTGCCTGCTGCCGCAACGATCCGCCCGAGCGCCTCCGATTGGGCATAGGGCACCAGCGAATCGATGCGATTGTGGATCGTCACCAGCGGGACGGTGAAGCGCCCGGTCGCCTGATGCCAGCGGCGGGCATTGGCGACCGCCTGCGGGTCTGCGGTGATGCGTTGGATCTTCGCATTGAAGGCCGCCGCTTCCTCTGCCGTCATTTCTGCGCTCGCGTATACCTTGCCGTCATTGCCGTAGATGCTGCCGCCGAGCGTGCGGTTCAAGTCATCCATTCCCAGCGTCGCTGTCACGAGCGGAAAGGCGATCGATGCGGGTTCGGGCTCGAAGCCGCCGATCGAGGCGACTTGCTTCAGAATGCGGGCCTCGCGTCCCGTCGGGTTGGCCTGCGCCGCCTGGGCGAGCGAAAGGATCGGCATCGCGATCTGGCCGATCCGGCCCCAGCGGAACGCCTCGCTCGTCGCGGCCTCGCCCGCGGGCGAGTCCATCGGCAAGGCCGAACGGGTCAGGTCGTGCTCGCCGGGGAGCGCGTAGGGCGTGCCTTCGGTGAGCAGATTATAGGCCGCGCGCATATCGATGAGCTGCCCAAACAGGCTTTCCCAGCCGTCGGTGACGCCGCACGACGACAGCGCGCCGGCGAAAGCCTTGGGATATTGCTCGATCAGCGACAGGGTGATGTTGCCCCCCATCGACGTGCCCGAAATCAGGAATCGCGTCGCTCCGAGTTTCGCGAGGAAATTGCGCAGGCGGAGCGTATTTTCGGTCGCGGTCTGAACCCCCATTCCGGCCTTGTCATAGGCGCTGTGGCCGGCGGCATAGCCGTCGCGATACGCCTCGAGCAGTACGCCGTTCGCGCCGGTTCCGTTGGAGAGCGGATCGTCGGGGACGGCGACCGGCGTTCCGGGGGTCGAATAGCCGTGGACATAAAGCAGCGCACTGTGGTTCCACTTCGCGGGAAAGGCGACCGAGAACTGGTCGCCTTCGAGCTTGCCAGCAAGGATAAAGCCTCCGTCTGGAGCGGCGAACGAACGAACGTCGGTGGCGCCGAGCTTTTGCGCGCTTGTCACGAGGGTCGATTGCGCCGCGGTCAGCGCGGCGGGCTGAATATCCTCGGCATATGACGCTACCGGTGCAGCCATGGCGAGAAGCGCCGAAACCATTGCCGCGACATACCGGCCATTCTTTCTGTTACCCATTGCTGCCTCCTGTTGATGTCACCCAAGGGTTCCCGCCTCGTCCTGTGTCGCGAGAAGCTCAAGCGTTACGCCATTGGTCCACCCAAAGCCTGTTTCCGTCACATATTCGCCGCCTGATCCGGCGGCGCAGGCGACGACATCATATTTCTCGAAAAGCTGGCCACTCGCCTCGTAATGCGCTTCGACCATCGCCAGCCAGCGACCGGCGATGCTATCTGCCAATCCTGTTTCGCCATAACGCCGCAGCCCGCTGATCGCGATCCATTGCAAGGGGGCCCAGCCATTGGGTGCGTCCCATTGCTGGCCGCTGTCGCACAATGTCGTCATCAGCCCACCCGGGCGCAGCAGCCGTTCGAGCGCCAAAGCCGCGCGGCGCGCCTGGTCCGCCGAGGCCACCCCCATGAAGAGAGGGAAGGCGGCAGCCGCGGTCAGCCTGCCCGACACCCGCGCGCTGTCGAGATCGAAGTCGGCGTAATGGCCGGTCTCACCATTCCAGAGATGGTCGGAGATCGCCCGCGCCCGACGTTCGGCGCGCGCGGCGAAATCGTCGGCCCGACTGGTCTCGCCAAGGCCACGCGCGGCCTCGGCGATCGCCTGTTCGAGGCCGAAGAGCAGCGCGTTGAGATCGACAGGAACCAGCCGGGTGGTGCGGATAGTGGCGAGATTTAGTGGGTCGGCGAGCCAGCGCGAACTGAAGTCCCATCCGCTCTCGGCCGCGGCGCGAATGTCGCGCCAGAGTTCCCGCGCATCGCGCGCCGGGGCCTCGGCCGCGAGCGCGATATCCTCGCGCCAACTCTCGTCGCGCGGGCAGTCGCTGTCGTCCCAATAGCGATTGAGCAACGCACCATCGGCCAGCCGGACCACGCGCCGCACCTCGCCGCCGGGCGCGAGGCCACCCTCGCCCGCCATCCAGAAGCCATGCTCCCTGATCATCCATGCCAGCCGGCGGCGGCGGCCCCCAACGCTGTCGTCGCGCGACAGCGCCGCCATCAGATAAAAGAAGGGCGGATGCGAGCGGCTGGCGTAATAGCTGCGGGTGCCGTTCGGGATATGACCGATCCGGTCGAGCAGGCTCCCGAAATTACCGATCATATTCTCGACCAGATCCTGTCGTCCCGAGCGCGCGAGCCCGAGCATGGTGAAATAGCTGTCCCAATAATAAAGCTCGCGAAAGCGACCGCCGGGGACGACATAGCTGTGCGGCAACCACAGTTCCGATGATCCGGGCGCGGGTTCGCCCGACACGCGCGTCAGGAGCGGCCACAGCGCCGATATATGGGCGGCGAGTTTGAGGCCGTCGGGCGACGGCGCCGGCTGGGCTCGCGGAACATCGAAATTGGCGAATATGAAACGCCGCAGCGTCTCGCCCGGCGCCGGGCGCTGGCTTTGCCAGTCGGCAAGGATCGCCGCCGGCTCGCGGCGCGGGCGCGCATCGGCAAAGGTCTTGGAATCGGGAAAGAGGCCGCTCTCCTGCACCGCGGCGAACAGTGGGCCAAACAGTCCGGCGGGCGTGTCGGCCACAATCATCGGGCCATGCTCGCGACCCGGCGGCGCACAAGCGGCAAGGCAAGCGCGACGAGCGCCATCGGCGCCAGCAGAAAATAGAAAGCGGTGGTGCCGGGCACCGACTGAAAAAGCAGCCCGACCAGAAACGAACCGATCGTGCCGCCGAGCGCGGAGAAGATCACGATCAATCCGATCATCGCGGCGTGGCGATGCTGCGGCAGCGCGCTCAGCGCGACCGAGCATATGGTCGGATAGACGGGAGCGAGGAACAGGCCGATCAACGGAAAGAGATAGGCCGCAAAGGGTGCGTTCGCCCATCCGGTGTCCGCACGCGGTCGCACGCCTTCGGCCAGCGGCAACGCCAGGACCACCAGCGCCGCCAGCGCGGCAAGGCAGGTCAGCAGCACCGGCAGCCATGCGATCCGGCGCAGCAGGAGTCCCGACAGCAGGCGTCCGAGCGCGAGCGAGGCGATGAAGATGCTCGACATCTGGACGCTCATCGCTGCCGGCAGATGGAGTATCTCGCGGTTGAACGTCGGAAGCCAGGTTCCGACGCCCTGTTCGATCAGGACGTAGAGGAACAGGGTCGCGAGCACCGCGACCGTCGCGGGCAAGGCGGCAAGCGCCAGCATCTCTTTCCAGCCGGCCGACGCCGAAGCGCCGTCGCCTCTGGTCGACGCCGCGCTTTCATCGAGCCGGATACCGATCCAGGCGAAAGACGCCAGCGCGCAGAATGCGGCGAGCAGCCAATAGACGCGCAACCAGTCGCCGCTGTCGATAAACCAGCCGAAGATCCAGGCGCCCGCCAATACGCCGACCATGAATACGCCCTCGACAAGACCGGTGATGCTTGCGTGATCCGCGGGATCGCGCGCGACCAGTCCGATCGCCGAATAGGTCGCGATCTTGGTGATGCCGAACGCGAGGCCGGTCATCACGAACAACGCCTGCATCGCCGGGAAACCCGTGGCGAAGGAGGCGAGCAGGCAGACGAACGCCATCACCGCAAGTATCGCGATCAGCGAGCGGCGATAGCCGAAAGCGGGCACCGCGCCGACCAGCAGGAACGAGGCGACGACGACCGACAGATCCTTGCACGCCTCAAGCGTCGATCCCATCAGCTTGCTTGCGCCGAAATGGACGATCGACTGCAGGATGACGATACCCACACTGTTCATAAGCAGGCCGAGCAGCGCATAGGTCAGGGCGAGGGTTATGATGGTGCGTGCCCGCATCAGCGCGCGCGACGCCCCAGATGCCGGTCGAAGAAGGAGGCGATGAGCCGATAGGCTTCGGTCGATTCGGGCATGTCGGGCCAGACGAAGAAGGCGTGCGGCAGACCGTCGAAGAGATACAGTTCGCTCTCCACCCCCGCCGCGGCGAGGCGGCGATGCGCGAGCGTCAGCGCGCTCGTGGCGAAATCCCGTCCCCCCGCGAGCAACAGTGTCGGCGGCATCGCCTTCACCGCCGTCTCGGAAACGAGCGGATAGGCAGTGGTGTCGCTCGCCTCGATCCCCTGCATATAGGGAAGCGGCAGCACATCGGGCAGCGCCGGGACGGGAAGCGCCGCGCCGCCGGTGATAAGCCCGGCCAGATACGGACTGTCGCCCGAATAAGGCGCGCCGGTGCCGCAGAAGGTGCCGATGGCGCCCGGGCGCGCGAGGCCTTCGCGGCGGATCCAGGCAGTCGCTTGCGCGGTGATGACGCCGCCCGCCGAACAACCGTAAATGCCGATGTTGGCGGCCGGATATTGCTTGAGCAGCGCCTTGTAGACTGCGGTCACGTCTGCCGAGGCGGCCGGATAGCGATGTTCGGGCGACAGCCGGTAATCGACGGTCACCACCTTGACCCCCATCGTCGCGGCGATCGGGATCGCCTCGACCAGCGCGCCGCTGCCCGAACCCCACATGAAGGCACCGCCGTGGACATTGATGACAACGCGCTCTTGGTTGCCCTTGGCGATGCCGTCGGCAGGCTCGACGATATCCACGGTGACGCCGTTCAGCGTCTCGCGCCGCTCGCTGGTGCGGAAATGGCGGCGCATCTCGGCCAGCCGGTCGTCATTGTAACGACCATAGAAGGCCCGCTGCTTCGCGACGTCGCCGGCGATCTCGGCGGGCGCCGTGGCCTCTTTCATCCGTTCGAGTATCTTCAGCGCCTCATCGCTGAGCTGGTTCGACGCCGGCAGGGTGAAGGCGGGAACCGAGATTTGCGCCACGGCCGGTGAGGCGGTCGCGAGCGCCGCCAGGATCAATATCGTCCTCATTTTCCGTCTCCCAGGCGCGCGGCGAAAAAGCGCGCCATCGCGGCGAAGGCCGCATCGGTTTCGGGCGCGTCGATATAGCTCCAGAAGGCGTGCGGCAGCCCGTCGAACAGCATGAGCTGTGCGGGCACTCCTGCCGCATCGAGCGCGCGGCAGAAATCGGCGGTCGCGCTCAGCAGGAAATCGCGGCCGCTGGTCAGGCACAATGTCGCGGGCCAGCCCGCGAGATCGCCGCGCTGCGGCGACAGCAACGGATCGTCGGCCGCTCGCGCGCCGGCATAAAGCTGCACCAGCATCGTCGCCGCGGAGGGATCGGCGAACAGCGTGACACTGTCTGCCTGTCGCGACAGGTCGGCGGTGCCCGAGAAGAAGCCGAGCGCGGCTGGCTGCGGCAGTTTGTCGGCGCGAAGCCGCGCGACGAGTTCGGCCGACAGGATCGCGCCCGCGGAAGTGCCGTAAAGCCCGATCCGTTTCGGCTCATGGTCGCTCAAAAGCGCGCGATAGACCGCAACGGCATCGTCGACGGCGGCGGGAAAGGGATTTTCCGGCGCGAGGCGATAGCGCACCGCAACAACCGGATAGCCAGTGAGCGCGGCCACCGCGGCGTTCTCGCTGATCGATCCTGCATCGACGAGGAAACCTCCGCCGTGCAGGTTGAGAAGAACGCGCCCCTTCGCGGCACCCTTTGCCGGCGTAAAAAGACGCACCGGAACGCCCGCGATCACATCGTCCTTCATCGTCACGCCGTACCGCGCGAGACGCGGCGCGCCGATTTCCCGCTGGATCGCCTCGGCGCGATCGCGGCGCCCCTCGATCGTCGCAGGCTCGGGCGGGCGGGCGTCGTTCGCCGCCAGCCCCTCGCGCGCCTCAGCCGAGAGCGAAGCGGGCCACGGCGCCTTGACGAGTTGGGCCGACGCGGCGGGGGCCAACACCAGCGCGGCAAAAAGAATCAGCCAGCTTCGCGTCATGATCTTCCCCTCACCAGATCAGCGTAGAGACGCGCGCTCGGTTTCGGCGTGCGACGAAAAGTCTTGCGGTCGACCGCGACGAGACCGAATTTGGGGCCATAGCCCGACAGCCACTCGAAATTGTCGAGCAGCGACCAGTGGATATAGCCCAGCACCGGCACGCCATCTTTTTGCGCCGCCTGGACCGAAGCGATCGCTTCGGGAATGAAGCGTTCGCGCTCCGCATCGTCTGCCGCGTCGATGCCGTTTTCAGTAACCATAACCGGCAGGCCGGTCGCCTGATGGGCATAACGCACGACATTGCCCACCGCCGCGGGATACCATTCACCACCGCCCGGCCGGCGCGCGACGCCGACGGGAATATCGACATCGCGCTCGGCGCCGACATAGGCACGGCCATAGGTCTGAACCCCGATGAAATCATCCTTGTCCATTACCGCGAAGAAGGGGCCGTAGACGTCGGCGCGCTTGCGTTCGATTGCGCTGTTCTCGACGACCGCGACATTGTCGGGGATGGCGAGGCTCATTCCGATCGGCAGGTCGCCGCGCACCGCACGGATCGCTTCGCGGGCCTTGACGTGGGCGGCGGTGACGCCGGGGATCATCGGTGCCGGATCGCCGGCGTTGAGTAGCGAGAAACGGTCGGACCCGCTGGCCTTCGCCGCCGCCGCGACGCAGGCGATGACGCGGTTCATGAAGGCGGGTGGCGGCGGACTGGCCGACCAGCCGCCGCCGAGCGCCAGATTCGGCTCGTTGAAGGTCAGCGCATGGCTCATCCCCGCCGCCATCGCGCGCGCGACCCTGTCGCAATAGCGCGCGAACAGGTCGGGCGCGTCCATGTTCTCCCAGCCCCCCGCCGCTGCGAACCAGCGCGGCGTGGTGAAATGGTTGAAGGTGACCACCGGCGCCAGTCCCTGCTCACGGCAATGGTCGACGATGCGCGCATAATGGTCGAGATAGGCTTGGCTGAATTGCCCCTGAGCGGGCTCGATGCGCGACCATTCAACCGAGAAGCGATAGGCGTTGAGTCCCAACGCCTTGACGATGGCAATATCCTCGCGCCAGCGGTTCAGGCTGTCGCATGCATCGCCCGACGGCTCGGCGAAGATCGTCGGCTTTACCTGTTCAAGCAGCCAGATGTCGGCATTGATATTGTTGCCCTCGACCTGATGCCCCGCGGTCGCGGCGCCCCAGAGGAAAGGCTGTGCCTCCTTCACTGCCGCGCGCAGCGGCCCGGATGCGGCCGCCGCAACCGCGGCGGCACCCAAGCCAAGCATCCGGCGGCGATCCAGCGGCGGCAGCGCGCCTGTCACTTGACCGCATCCGGTCCCGGACGCCGACCCGTCCGCACCCAGGTCCGCATCGCATCGAAGGCGTTGGCGTTCTGCTTCGGCGAAAAGCCGCAATGGGTATAGCCCTCGAGGCCATCGGGTAGCGGCATCTTCGTCGGCGGCACGGCGTATTGCGCGATCCGCGCGCCGTTGCCCGCCGCCGCGACGATCCGCCCCAGCCCTTCGGATTGAGAGAAAGGCACCAGCGAGTCGGTCGTCTGATGCACAGTGACAAGCGGCACCCGGAACTTGCCCGTCGGCTCGTGCCATTGCCGGGCAAAAGCGACGGCGCGGGGGTTGGCGTGATAGCGCGGCATACGGCGATTGAAATCGGCAGACTCTTCGGCGCTCATCTCTGGCGGCGCGTAAACCCGTTCGCTGTTGTCGATCGGCAGCCCGCCCATCGTCGCGACGATATCGTCCATGCCGAGCACCGCCGCATAGACCGGCGCACCGATCGCTGCGGGGTCGGGTGCGAAGCCTCCGACCGCCGCGACTTGGCGGATGATCCGCGCCTCGCGTCCGTCGAGGTTCGCTTTTGCCGCCTGGAACAGCGCGAAGATCGGCATCAGGACCCGCATCCTCTGCTGATCGCGAAAGGCATCGCCGGGGGTCGAATCTCCCGCGGACGGCTCGGTCGGCAGCCCCGAGCGCGTGAGATCGTGCGCGCCGGGCAATGCATAGGGCGTCCCTTCGGTCAGCAAGTCATAGGCGCCGCGCATGTCGGCGAGCTGCTGGATCAAAGGCCGCCAGCCCTCGGTCACGCCGCACATGGACACCGCGCCGGCAAAAGCCTTTGGGTAGAGTTCGATCAGCGCCAACACGACGCTACCGCCCATCGATCCGCCGACGGCATAATGCCGCTTGGCGCCCAGCCGGGTCGTCAACGCATGCAACCGCATCGCGTTCTTCGCGCCGCTCTCGGTCGCAACCCCCGATTTATCGAACGCCGCGACACCGACCGCGAGACCTTCGTCATAGATGTGCCGCAACGCACCCCCGCTTTCCGATGGCGCGGTCGGATCGGCGGGCACCGCGGGCGTCGAACCGGGTGCCGCATAGCCCTGCCCGATCAACACTGCTTCGCGGTTCCAGTTCGCCGGAATCGCAAGCACGAAGATATGGCCGTCGAGCTTGCCGTTTACGATCATCCCGCCGCCTGGCGCGGGACGGGTCGTCAGATCGGTCGCACCGGCCCGGCGCGCCTTGTCGAGAAGCGTTTCCTGCGCGCGGTCGGGGGTGAAGGCAGCGGCCGGAACGGCCGAGTCGGACGCCTGCCTCGCCGCCACCGGTCCCGAAAGGCCGATCGCTGCGGCGAGGACGAGCGAGAGAGTGGAACGCTTCATCGCGCTGCGCTCAGAAGCGGTAGCGAAGCTGCACGCCATATTGCCCCGGCTCCCCATAGATCGAGTTGATGAAACCCGAATTATTATAGCCGGGGTTGGCGGTAACCCGATATTCCTTGTCGAAGATATTGGTGCCGTAGATCGCCGCGTCGATGGGCGCCCCGAACATATTGTTCCACTCGAGCCGCAGATTGACGAGGCTGTAGCCCGCGATGGTGTCGAACGGCTGCGCCTCGGGCGTCACGCGCTGGCTCGACTGATAGGTCCAGTTCGCGTTAAACGCCATCTCGCCCACCCCTTCGACGGCCGGCAGGTCGATGCGCGCGTTGAGGCTGAACTTATGTTTCGGAACGAAAGAGAAAGGCGTGCCCGACAGGTCGCGGCTCGGCTGCGCCGCGGTCAGCGCCTGCGGGATCGCGGGAATCGCGATCGAGTCATATTTCAGATACTTCGCGGAATTGTACGAATAAACCGCGCTCAGCGTCAGCCCACGTACAGGGACGAGTTGCCCCTCGAACTCGAGCCCCATCACCCGCGCCTTTTCGGCGTTGGTCAAAATGTCGGAACCCGCGATCGACGCGCGTTGGATGACCTGAATATCATTGTACCAGGTATAGAAGGCTGAGATGTTCGTGCGCGCCTTGGCATCGCCGCCCAGATCCCAATCCTTCTTCACGCCAAGCTCGACGTCGGTGACCTGTTCGGGTCGGACCGCGAACAGCGGGTGCTCCTGGCCGAGAAATAGCGACACGATCGGGTTGGTCGCGCCCGATTTGTAGCCACGCCGCGACACCACATACAGTAGCGTATCAGGGTTAACCTGCCAGTCGAGCCCCACCTGCCAGGTCGGCCCGTTGCTCTTGCCGTTGAAGGTCGGCGTCGTGCAGTTGGGATAATAGAGTGTCGGGAAGCCCCCGGCGGCCACTGCCTGGAAAGCATCATAGGTGCAAAGATTGGCGTTGAGGCCAATCACCTGCGCCGCCTGTGCGGGCGTGATTACGCCGAGCGCGGCAAGCTGGTTGAAGACCTGATAGCTTTGCGGATCCTGATAGGCCTGGATGTCACCGCCAAAGCGGTCCCAGGTCCAGCGGAAGCCGGCGGTCGCGGTAAGGTCGGGGGTCAGCTCATATTGCACCTGCGCATAAACCGCCTTGCTGCGTCCGTCGACGTGCGCGGTCGGCTGGAGGCTGAGCGCGGGGAGCAGTGGCGTATCGGCACCGAGCGCGGCCTGCAGCGCCGGCGGCAGGATGATCGGTCCGCCGCCGAGGATGCCAAGCTGCTGCATCGGATTGACCGTCTGGAAGGTCAGCGGCGACGGGGTCGTCTGGTCGAGGAAGAAGCCCCCGGCCTGCACGCGCAGCGTCCCATCGTCATAGCGAAGCTGCAATTCCTCGGTGATCGTGCGGAGGTTATTATTATAGCTCCCGGGATAGGCGCCGAGCAGGTCGGCGATCGGCAGCGGTGTCGAATCGCGGTCGGTCGCGCTCGTCGAACGCGTGCGGGCGTAGCTGATGACATTCTTCAGCGTCAGCGTGTCCGAAAGGTCGAATTCGGTATTGTTGAGCGCAAGGAACGCCTTCGCTATTTCGCGGGTGGGAACGCTGAGCGCCGTCTCGCGAACGCCGCGCGCCTGCTGCTCGAGCAAATAGGGCTGGAGCAAGGCCGCGTAGGGACGCGCAGGATTGACTGCGAGCAGGATGCTGCCACCGCCATGTTCCTTCACATCGACATAGCTGACGGCGGTATAGCTGCGGATCGCCTCGGTCGGGTTGAACTGCAAGCCGAAGCGCAGGCTGTAATTGTTGCGGTTGAGATAATCGCGGCCGGTGACGACGTCGCGAACATAGCCGTCGCGCTTGTCGAACTGCCCCGCGACGCGGATCGCCAGCACGTCATCGACCAGCGGAACGTTCAGCGCGCCCTGCCCGCTGCGGCGGTCGTAATTGCCGAGCGTCAGATCGGCATAGCCTTCGACGACGCCCATTTTGGGCCGCATCGGCTCCAGCAGCACCGCGCCGCCAGTGGTGTTGCGGCCGAACAGTGTGCCCTGCGGCCCCTTCAGAACCTGCAACGAGGCGAGATCATAGAAGCTGCCCGGACCGCTCACGCTGGTCGGCACTTCGGCGAAATAGCCGACCACGCCGGGGCCGCTCCCCGTACCGGGGCCGCCGTTGCCGCCCATGCCGCGGATCGAATAGGTTTCCTGATTTCGCGCGACGTCGCCGACCACCGACAGCGACGGCGTATAATTCTGAAGATCGGTGCCGTTATTGACCCCCTTCTCGCGCAAATTGTCCTGGCTGAACGCCGTGATCGCGATCGGCACCTGCTGCGCGCGCTCGTCGACGCGACGCGCGGTGACGATGATTTCATCCAGCCCGCCGCCAGTCGAATCGGTCTGCGGCGCATCCTGCGCCAGAACCGGCGACGGCGCGGCCATGAGTGCGAGCGGCGCGACGCCCCAGCAAAGCGACATCAGAAATTTGCGCGTGATTGCCATCGATCATCCTCCCCTTGACGAGCCGTGTCGCCCGTTCGCGCAATTTGATAAGTTTTTATGAAATGCATTTCAATAGAAAGTTTCATTGGCGGCGCGATGGGCGATTGCGCGCGGGCTTTCGGTGTCATATGAACGCGGAATGGAGGGCCGAAACAGCGATATGACCACGAAGCCGCGCACAGCCCGGCCGACGATGGAAGACGTGGCGCGCATTGCAAAAGTTTCAAAGCCGACGGTGTCGCGGGTGCTGAGCGGTAGCCCGCTGGTCAGTGCCGAAACGCGCGAGCGGGTACTCGCGGTGGCCCGCGAACAGGGCTACGCGCTCAACCGCCATGCCCAGAAGTTGCGGCGCGAGCGCGCCAACGCGATCGCGGTGGTGCTCGATTTCGGATCGCACCGGCAAGGCGCGATCGGCGACCCCTTTATTTTCGAACTCCTCGCCGGCATTTCCGAAGCCCTGTCGGTCCGCGACCTCGATCTGCTGCTGTCGCCGTCGGGGCTCGACACGGTCGAGGGTTTCGTCGATCTTTATCAATCGCGCGGCGCGGACGGCTTCGTCGTGCTCGGCCAGGGCGCGCGCGATGCCCTGCTGCAGAAGGTCGCGCGCAAGAATATCCCGATGGTCGTTTGGGGCGCGGTCAGCGATGCGAGCAGCTATTGCGCGGTCGGGAGCGACAATTATCTTGGCGGCCGCCTCGCGGGCGACCGCTTCCTGTCGCTCGGCCGCCGCCGCTGGCTGTTTATCGGCAATCGCCAGCACGAGGAAATCCGCCTGCGCTTCGAAGGACTGCAAGCCGCCGCCCGAACCGACAAGGCGGTTGAGATCGAGGTCCTGTCGATTGAATCGATGGCCTTTTCGGCGATTCATGACCAGGCGAACGCCTATCTGAAGACATGCGTCCAAAGGCCCGATGCGGTCTTTGCCTTTTCGGACACTGCGGCGATGGCGGTGATCGGGGCGTTCAGCAGGGAAGGTCATCTGACCCCGCGCGATTATTCACTCATCGGCTATAACGACATCCCACCGGCAGCGCATTTCACCCCGTCGATCACCACCATCGCCCAGCAGACGGGCGTCGCAGGCGCGCTACTCGTCGAGAAACTGATGCAGACGCTGGACGGTAGCCGACCCCGATCCGCAATGCTGCCAACTCAACTTGTCGTTCGGCAAACCTAGCTACCTCGTCGCCGATACGGCAGTTTTGAAGCAATGGTCCAAATAGGATAAACGACCGAGTGCGGGCGTATTATCGCCGGGCCGCTCTTCGGTCCAAACTGGCCGGTTACGGTCGGCTTTCTGGCGTCGATCGGCAAAGGCGGACGCCTGCGCTCGAAGTTTCACCAAGGACGACTGCCGAAATTGGGAGCCGTCGCTAGCGATTGAGCTAAATTGCTCTTGTCCGGGTGGAACCATATGAGCGGACAATGAGGCCCCCTCCGGGGCTTGTGGTGCCGAATTCGCCCTGGGACTTCCTTTGTCGGATGCCTATAAAACCTGGTTGCGAATATTGGCTCTGGCCTGCGCCAGCCTGATGTCGAGCGCGGCTTTCGCCGACGCGCCCGTCTCGCCGGCCCCAGCCGGTTACGGCCCGCCGATCGGCGCGAACGACGCCCTTGCCCTGGCCCAGCGTGCAGGCGAGCGCTCGGCCTCAAAATGGCCACTGCCGCGGTGGAGCCGTCGGGTGAACTGGGTCGGCAACGATGTTATCGCGCGCCCGGATCAGCGCGGCCTCTGCGGGGGCGGCATGCTGTCATAGGCGAGCGCTTGCGGCAGGTGGTCATGCCTGTCGTTCTGCTTTCAGGCGGGCCGAAATCCATTGTCCGGCCTCGGCGATGGCGGCGTTGCCGGCCACTGGCAAAACATGGTGGAACAGCAGCCATGCATGGATCATCTCGGGCCAAATACGGAGCGTCATATCATTGCCGGCCAGGGCTGCGCGATGAGCCAGTCGGGTGGAATCGCCGAGCAGAACCTCGTCCGTTCCGACCTGGACCAGCATCGGCGGAAGATCCGTCATATCGCCGTTGAGCGGCGAAAGAAGCGGGTCTTCGGGCACCGCATGGGCGCAGTACATATCCGCCATTCCCTGCAAGATATCACGCGAAACCATGGGGTCATGCGGGCCGCGAATATCGTATGCATCGCCGCTTTGCGTCAGGTCCAGCCAGGGACTGAGCAGATAGGCACCGCCCGGCAAGGCGCGGCCCATTTCGCGTAATTTCAGGACGAGGGCGAGGGTCAGGTTGCCGCCAGCGGATTCGCCGCCCACGACGATGTCGCGAGGCTGGAACCCCTCATCGATGACGAATTGCCAGGCGTTGACGGCATCATCGAGCCCAGCTGGATAGGGCGCTTCCGGCGCCAGCGCATAATCCATATTATAGGCGACAACCCCCGCCGCGCTCGCCAGTCGCGAAACCAGATGGCGATGGCTTAGCGACGAACCAAAGACATGGCCGCCGCCATGGTGATAGAGCAGCGCCTTGTCGGTGTCGGCGCCGGTCGGGACGATGCGTTCGCCGCGCACGCCGTCCCGACCGATCGACGTTATCATGCAATTTTCGGCCGGGGGCACCGCGCCATGTTCGGCGTCAAAAGCTGCGCGCTGCTGTTCGATGGTCGGCGGCGGGCCGCCGGCCATCGCCGCCATCTGTTCGATCCAACCGCACTTGAAGGCGGCGATTTCGGATTCGGACATATTGTATCTCCGTCCATTGAGCAAACTGAGTTCAGGCGCGAACAAGGCCCATGCCCTTGAAGGCAACGGACGCCGATTCCACCATATCCTGAACCGCGCGCGAATCCTTTCGCAAAGGCCGTGGAACGATATCCCGCGCCGCCCCTGACCGGGCGGCGCGGTGCCCCTTTAGAAATTGGAACGCAGTTCGATCCCATATTGGCGCGGGGTGTTCCACGAAATGAAGCGCGCGCCGAAATTGTCGGATGAATCCATTCGCGCGATATAGGCCTTGTTGGTCAGGTTGTTGACGAACAGGCGGACGCGGAAACGCTCTTCGGGGCTGTCCCAGATGAGTCCGGCGTTGATCAGCGCAAAGGCGTTCTGGGTGTCGAGCGGACCGTTGAATTCGCGCAGATAATATTTGCTGCGATAGCTGACATCAGTGCGCAGGGTGAAGCGGCCATGACTGCTCGCCGCGGTGCGATAGGCGACGCCCAGGTTCCCCGAGAATTTCGGCGCTTCGTTGAGACGGTGACCGTCCAGAACCTGAACCCCGGCGGCGGGATCAAGTCCGTCGGTGTTCGAGAAGGAATCATAGCGCGCGTCGAGATAGGTGGCGTTGGCGTTGATCGACCAATGGTCGTCCGGCTGCCAGTCGGCCTCCAGTTCCGCACCCTTGATCGTCGCGGCCGCGGCGTTGTTGATGAAGCGGGCGAGCCCGATCACCTGGCTGATCTGAAGGTCGGTATAATCATAATAGAAAGCCGAGAGGTTGAGCGTGAGCGTCCGATCGAGCAACCGGGTCTTCAACCCGCCTTCATACGCCGTGAGCTTTTCGGGATTGAACCGATTGTCGCACGCATTGAGGTTATAGCCGCCCGCCTTATATCCCTTAGAGAAGGTGGCATAGGCGTTGACGTTGGACGAGAATTCATAGCGCGCGCCGAACCGTGGCGTGGTCGATGTGAACTTCGCCTCGTTCGTCGTCAGCGGACAGGTCAGGATCGTCGCGAAATTTCCGATCGAAATGCTGTTCTCCTGAACCTGCTTCTGCCGCTCTTCGGAATAGCGAACTCCGGCGATCAGGCTGAGATTGGCGACCGGGCGCACGGTGACGTCGGCAAAGGCGGCCTTGACGCTGGTGTCATAGTCGCGAACGTTGAACACGAGATCGCTCCCCGGCGGCAGGCCCGCCGGCGACAGCGGTGCGACGCCTTCGAGCAAGTCATAGTCGAGGATATGCTGGTAGCTGTCCTTCAGATAATAGAGGCCCGTCACCAGATCGACGGCATCGAGGCTTAGCGCGGCGTTGAGTTCCTGGGAAAAGCTCTTGGAATCATAGAAGCGGCGCACGGGGAAGATCGACACGTTGATGCCGTCGTCGTCCGCGAGGGAATCGTCGCGCAGCGTCGTATAGCCGCTGATCGATTTCAGCGTGACATCGCCCAGCGACCAGGTCGCCGTGGCCGCGGTCATCGACAGGCGGCGATCGGTGTTGACCGGATCATTGGCCGAGGTTTCCAAAGGCTTAAACGAATAGGTCGCCGCGGCCAGCGCGGGATTGACCGAGACGATGAGCGCGGTCGGCTGGTTGTGCAGCACGAAATATTGCGTCGGCCCCGATCCATCGAGGAATGTGGTCGACAGGCTGAGGTCGAAATTGGGGGCCAATTCCATGTCGAAGCGGACACGGCCCGAGAAGGTCTTGCCGCGATCGAGATCCTGTCCGCCGGGGATGACATTTTTAACGAAACCATCGCCGCGGCGATTCCAGTCGAGCACGACCCGCGCCTTCAGCCAGTCGTTGAACGGCACATTGACCATGCCCTGCACGCGCGCATCGTCATAATTGGCATAGCTGGCGAGCAGATAGCCTTCATATTCGTTGGTCGGCGCCTTGGTGATGAAATTCACCGCGCCGCCGTTGGCGTTGCGGCCGTACAACGTTCCCTGCGGCCCGCGCAGCACCTCGACCCGCTCGAGGTCGATCTGCAACAGGTCACCCATCGACGGGCGCGGCTGATAGACGCCGTCGACATGGATCGCGACGCCGGGAGCGCCCTGGTTGAGACCGACCCCGCGGATGGTGATCGAGGTTTGGCCAAGCAGGTTACCGATCTGGGTGCTGGGGACGCTGAATTGCAACCCCGCGGCGGTCGAAATTCCGCGCTCGTCGAGCAATTCGGAACTGAGCGCCGAAATGGCGATCGGCACCTGCTGGATCGACTGCGACCGTTTTTGGGCGGTGACGATGATCTCACCGTGGCCGGTGTCGCCATCATCCGTCGCGTCCTGCGCGAAGGCCGGCATGGGGGTGGCCATGGCCGCCACGGCGCACAGCAGGCTCTGACGCAAATTCAGCATGATATTATCTCCTCACCCGGTGAACCGGACTCCGCATCGCCGCGTTTCCGGATTTTTCATTTGAGGGCATGGATAGATCATAATGTAAAATGCGAGTCAATAAAATTTACAAATGAGTTCCATTGCAGCGATTGACGTTAGCTCTGGCCTATGGTGAAGGAACATATGACGAGCGAAAAAGCCAAAGCGAGAGGCGGCCGGGGTTCGAAACGGGCCCGTGTCATGGAAGAGGCGGCGCGGACGTTGAACAGCCATGGCGTGTCCAATGCGTCCTTGCCCGCGATCGCCGCCCGGCTGGGCGTGTCGCGCGCGGCGCTTTATTATTATTTCGAAGATCAGGAAGATCTGGTTTTCCAAAGCTATCGTCGATCGTGCGAACATATGGCGATGCACCTGAGCGAGGCGGAGGCGGCGGGCGGCGACGCGATGACCAAATTGCAGCGCTTCATCGACAATTTGCTGGCCGAGGACGCCCCTCAGCTCGCGGCGCTGAGCGATCTCGCTTACCTCCGCCTGGAGCAGCGCAATATCATCAACGGTCTGTTTCAGGCGATCAAGGCGAGCATCGCGGGGCTGCTCGCGTCGGGCGCGGCGCGCGGGGAACTGCGCGAATGCCGGGCCAGCATCGTCGCGCCCGCTATCCTTGGAATGGTGTCCTGGATCCCGATCGCGCAGCAGTGGCAGAGCAATGAAAGCCTGACGCACGGCGATCTCGTCGACGCCGTCAAGGCGATCCTGACCGAAGGCATCGCCACCGACCGCCGCTCGACGGTCGACTTCAAGCCGCTGGACGTGGCGCTTGCACACCATGCCGAAGTCAATTTGTTCGACGGGCACGCGGTCGCGGCCGCCAAGCAGGATGCGCTGCTCGGCGCGGCGTCCTGGCTGTTCAATCTCAAGGGGGTCGATGCGACGTCTCTCGACGAGATCGCGATGCGGGTCGGGGTCACCAAGAAGGTGATCTATCATAATCTGGGCGACAAGGAGACGCTGGTCGCCGAATGTTATCGCCGGTCGTTCCGGCATTATGAGGCGGTGGCGCGCGCCGCGCGCGATTATGACGGGCCGCGTATCGCGGCGATCATGGCCGCCAATCATGCCTTCGCGCGGGCCAGCCTGATGGAGGGCAGCGCGCCGCTGTCCCCCTTGACCGGTGTCGAAGCCTTGCCGCCGGCCGTGCGCGAGGAAATCGGCAACTCGACGGATTTCCTGATGGATATCTTCCTCGGCCTTCATGCCGAAGGGCAGGCGGAAAAGACCGTTCGCAAACTCAACGCCCGCGCGATCGTCGCGGCCAATCCGGGCGGTTTCGAATGGTTGCCCAAATGGTTCGAGACATTGAGCGACGCGGAGCGCGAGGCCGCGCCGCTCGAACTCGCCGAACTTTATCGCATCGGGCTGTTCCCCATTTAGAGCCGATGACATTGCTTTGAACCGTCACTGCGAGGGGCCGCAGGCGACGAAACGATCTTCAGCTATCGCACTGCCTTGCCGGTAGCTGGCGATTGCTTCGCTGCGCTCGCGATGGCGAGCCACCAATTCCGTGTCATGAAACCGCCGGTCGAAGCACCGGCACGGTCGCTGTCGCAGGGCAGCGCACTTTGTCGCGCGTCGCTCACCTTGACTCAAATGTTTTTCTAAGTGTATTTATGCACTCAATTGTTAAATTTTAGCGATGCCAAATGGCATCTCCGCTTGGGAGTGCAGACATGGAAAACGGCTTGAACGGGACGATCGAGGCAGGCGGAAACGCGGCACCGGACAAGTCCGACATCGATGCGATTCAGAACCGCTATCGCGCCGAACGGGATAAGCGACTCGCGGCCGCGAATGTCGGCCAATATGTCTCTCCCGACGGGGCGCTCGCGCGTTATGTCGATGATCCCTATGTCGAACGACGCTTCGATCGTGCGGCGGTCGCCGAAGAGGTCGAAGTCGCGATCATCGGCGCAGGTTTCGGCGGGCTCCAGGCGGCGGCCGAACTGATCAAGAGCGGCATTTCCGACTTTCGCATCATCGACAAGGCCGGGGACTTTGGCGGTGTCTGGTATTGGAACCGCTATCCCGGCGCGTCGTGCGACATCGAATCCTATATCTATATGCCGATGCTCGAGGACATGGGCTACACGCCGTCGCTGAAATACGCCCGAGGGCCCGAGATTTTCGACTATGCGCGTTCGATCGCGGAAAAGTTCGGCCTCTATGACAAGGCGCTGCTTCAGACGCAGGTCGAGCGGCTGAACTGGGTCGAGGCGGATCACCGCTGGCTGATCTCGACGCGCGAAGGCGACCGTATCCGGGCAAGGTTCGTCATGGTTGCGACCGGCGTCCTGCAAAGCGTTCGCCTGCCGGCCATTCCGGGCATCGAGACGTTTCGCGGTCATAGCTTTCACACCAGTCGCTGGGATTATGGCTATACCGGCGGCGATCCGGCCGGGAAACTCACCGGCCTGGCCGACAAGCGCGTCGGCATCATCGGGACGGGGGCGACCGCTGTGCAATGCATCCCGCATCTCGGCGCCAGCGCTGGACAGCTTTATGTATTCCAGCGGACCCCCGCTGCCGTTCCCGTCCGCGACAACCGGACGACCGATGACGGATGGGCGGCTGCGCTCAAACCCGGCTGGCAGCATGAGCGGATGAATAACTTCGACCATATCATCAATGGCCGACCGACGACGGTGGATTTGGTTCAGGATGGCTGGACCGAAGTATTGGGACAGATCGGGGTCGATCTGACCGGGATCAACGATGCCGACGAGCGCCGCCGGGTTGCGGATATCGCGTTCATGAACAATGTCCGGGCGCGCGTCGACGCCGTCGTCAAGGACCCCGCCACCGCCGAGGCGCTGAAGCCCTGGTTCAACATCATGTGCAAGCGCCCCTGCTTCCACGACGAATATCTGGACACGTTCAACCGACCCAATGTGACGCTGGTCGACACCAACGGCCAGGGCGTCGAGCGCATTTCGGAAAATGAAATATGGGTTGGCGGCAAAGCCTATGAACTCGATTGCCTGATCTATGCCAGCGGCTTCGATTTCCAGACGCCCGACATGGCGAAGCGTAACGGTTTCGATCTATTCGGCCGCGGCGGCATCAGCCTCACCGAAAAATGGCAGGGCGGGATGAAGACCTATTTCGGCCATTTCAATGCGGGCTTCCCTAACCTGTTCGTGCAGACCGCGACGCAAGGGGGGCTGACATCGAACGTGACGCACGGCCTCGGCGAACTGGCGCGGCATTTCGTTCATATGGTGACATATTGCCATGAGCATGGCGTCCGCAGCTTCGATGCCACGCCGCAAGCCGAGGACATGTGGCAGGAAAAACTGCGCGCGGCGGCCGGTGCCCGGCGCCAATATGATATCGAATGCACACCCGGCTATTATAACAATGACGGCAACCCCGACGCCGATACCGGCCTTCAGGCTTTTTATCAGGGCGGCTCGGTCGAGTTTTTCGAAATATTGGAGGCCTGGCGCAATGACGGCCGCTTCGAGGGTTTCGAGCTTGCTCACGGCTGACAGGCCGTCGGAACGGCTGAATCGGACCGGGACGACAGGTCTCTGCTTGCGTCGTGAACGGACGAAAGCGCGGCGCATAGCTCGGCCGACCCGTCGCGTGGCGGCTCCGGGTTTTCAGCAACAGCGACGAGGCATTGTCCTGCGCCCCCAATCTTGGCCCCGTACGAACAGATGGTTGACCGCGCGTCATTGACCCAAAACATTCCTCCGGTCTCGTGCGGGTCGAAACCGGAGAGATGCGGTCAAAAGCCGAAGGCCACGCCCACGCGGCCGCCGGTCGATCCCTTGACGGTAGAGCCTGCAATACCTCCGCTGGCATAGACACGTGGCGTCAGGCGAACGACGGCGGCGCCCGAAAAACCCTGTTTGCCGCGATAGGTCGCGAGGTTGAACGAGACGGAGACGGTGCTGTCGGGGACGATCATCGTTCCGCCCATCGCCATCGCCGTCGCGATCCCGCCGTTTGCCTGCCGCGCATGCCCTTCGAGCACGACCGTCCGCGCATGGAGCGCCGCCGATTGCTGTTCGAGCAGGTCGACCCGTCCGCCGAGCCCGCCCAGTTCCGCGATGTCGACCGATATTGCCCGCAGCATCGGTCGTCAGCAGATGCAGCGCCCCGCTCTGCACCGCGTTGCTGGCGGAGGAAGTGACCCCGGCGAGCGTATAGCTGCTCGCCGAATTGCCGAGCGCCACCTGGTTCCCGCGCTCCGCAACCGCCCCGTCACCGATCGCCACGGCGCCGTCGCCGGTCGCGTTGCTGCCGTTGCCAAGCGCAATCGCGCCATTGCCCGCAGCGACATTGAGATTGCCGATGGCGAGCGCGCCCGTTCCGGTCGCGCTGTTGTCGGCGCCCACCGCGACGGCGCCGGCGCCGGTCGCCAGATTGGGATCGCCGATCGCCACTGCACCATTGCCCGAGGCGACATTGCCCAGTCCGATGGCCACGGCCGCGCCGTCCACCGCCTGCGCGTCCGTGCCGATGGCAATCGCGTCGTCGCTCCCGGCGCTGGCGCCGGCGCCCAGCGAAATCGCATTCACGCCCGCAGCACCGCCCGTCCCGTCGAATCCCAGAACATCGACCCGGGCCATGGCCTGGTCGGCGGTCGTTTGCGCCGACGGCGCTTCGGTGCGTGCGGTGTCGGCGGTCTGCTGGGCCATCACCACCGCCGTGCCATTGCTCCGGCTGTTGGCGAGCGCCTGATCGGCGGTGTTCTGCGCCCCCGCCGCATCGGTAAGCGCCATATCCGCCGTGCCTTGCGCCGTTGCCGCATCGGCGAGCGCGGTGTCCGCCGTACCCTGCGCCGCCGCCGCCTCGGTGCGTGCCTTGTCGGCGATGTCTTGCGCCGTTGCTGCATTGGCCAGTGCCGTATCCGCTGTGCCTTGCGCCGTTGCCGCGTCGGAAAGCGCCGTATTGGCGGTATCCTGCGCCGTCTGGGCGTTCTGGATAGCGGTGTCGGCGATCGTCTGGGCGCCGCCAGCCACCATCAGCGCCTGGTCGGCGGTGCCCTGCGCACCGCCCGCCGCGGTCAGCGCCGTATCGGCGGTATTCTGCGCGGTTGCAGCATTGGCAAGCGCGGCGTCGGCGGCCGCGCGAACCACATCAAGCTGGCCCACGGTCACGGCGTCCGCCGCCTGCGTTCCGTCGGCGACGTTGACGATCCGCCGTTCGCTTCCGGCGGCGCCCACCGAAACGGTGTTCGCCTGAGTGGCGACCGATCCCTGCCCCAGCGCTACCGAGCCGTCGAAATTGGCTTGGGCGTTGGCGCCGAGCGCGGTGCCTCTGTTGGAATTGGCCTGGCTGTTGGCGCCGAACGCCACCGAATCGGATCGCACCGCCGCTCTCGGCGAAGAGTCCGGCACGCCGGCCTGGCTGCCGAAACCGACGGCGGTGTTCCGTTGGCCGACCGAGCCGACACGGCCATCCGCACTTGCCTCGATTGTGGGTATACTCGCAATCCCGCTCGCGGCGGTGCCATAGGTGACCCGCACATCGGTCACGGCACGGGGCCCGATAGCGACCGAGCCGACACCTAGGGTTATGGCGGTATCGCCGATCGCTACCCCGCCGTTCGCCACATCGGCACCTGTGTAGACGCCGCTGTGGCTGTTGTGGCCAAGCGCAATCGCGCCGATGCCGGTGGCACTGTTATTAAAGCCGGAAGCGATCGCCCCCTCGCCGATCGCGCCATTGAAACTCCCTTGGGCGACCGCGCCGGTGCGACTGGCGGTGTTGTTGTCGCCCATCGCGACCCCTCCCGCTTCGTCGGCGAAATTGCTGTTGCCGATCACAACCGTGCCAACCCCGGTCGCGGTGCCATCGATGCCCAGGGCTACCGCACCGGTGCCGGTCGCGACATTGGGATCGCCGATCGCGACCGCGCCATTGCCCGAGGCGACATTGCCGAGGCCGATCGCGACGGCAGCCCCATTTTGAGCCGTCGCGCCGGTGCCGATGGCGATGGCGTCGCCCGATGAGGACTCCGCGCCGCTGCCGAGCGCTATGGCGTTTTGGCCCGACGCGGTGGCGAGGGTGCCGTCCGACCCGATTTGCAACAGGTCGATGCGCTCCGCGACGGTGTTCAGCTGGTCAAGGTTGACCGCGTCATTCCCCTCCGTGCCCTTGGCGACATGGACGATCTGGCGCGGCGTGTCGGCCGATCCGACCGATACCGCATGGTCCCGGTCTCCAACCGCCTCGAAACCGATCGCCGTGGCGCCCTTTGCGATCGCAGCCGCACCCACGCCGAATGCGGCGCTATATTGGCCCGTCGCGATAACGCCGTTGCCGACCGCGACCGCCGACTCGCCCGTCGCAATCGTCGTTTCCCCGGGCTCGAAACCGGCAACCAGGTCGATCGGCGTGTTGTTCCGGTTGTCGTCATACCAGCCGCCGATGGCAAGGCTGCCATCGCCGGTCGCAGCAGCCCCAAAGCCCATCGCCGAGCTGTTCAACGCGGATGCCGCCGAACTAAATCCAAACGCGTTGCTTAAGGTTCCGCTCGCTATGTTCAGCCGCCCGAAGGCATTGCTGGCTTCGCCGCTTGCCGTATTCTGGTATCCGAACGCACTACCGCCATCGCTGAGGACATTGTTCCGGTAACCAACAGCAGAGCCCCCGACCCCGGTCACGAGGTTCTGGTAACCGATCGCACTGGCCAGTCCGCTCGTAATCTTGTTGTCCTTGCCAAACGCATTGGATGCACCCGAGATAAAGCTGCCTTCGATGACCTGATTATTGATCCCCACCGCGACGCTGCGTTCGACGGTGACCTTGTTGTTGACGCCGAATGACGAGCTGGCTTCGCCATCGACCATATTGCTCGATCCGACCGCAACAGCCAGGTCGCCGTTGGCCGAATTGCGTGTTCCGACCGCGGAACTATATTGGCCTGAGGCGGTGTTGCCTGTGCCGATGGCGGTGCTGTCATTGCCGGTGGCGGCGCTCGATGTGCCGATCGCGGTGGCGCGGAGCGCGGTGGCGGTGGTGGCGCCCGTTCCGCAGGCCAGCGAGTCATCGACGGTCGCGGAGCTGGCGGCGAACAGCTTCGGCGCAAAATCGAGGATGGGGCCGGGACCGCCGCCACCCGGCGGGGGTGTCGGCGTGGGCGTCGGTGTTGGGGCGGGTGTCGCAGCGGGCAACAGGATACGGCAATCTGCCGGATCGGTGCTGACGCTCGTCGGCGTTGGCGTCGGCGCCGGGCATATGTCGCCGACGACGAGGAGCTCACCGTTGCAGGTGGCGAAATCCTCGGGCCTGATATCGGGCACCTGCAAGTCACGCGCTGCACCTGCCGCATCCTCCGCCAGTTGCTTTTCCAGTTCCAACCCGCTTTGAGCTTGAGCGATCGAGGGCGCAGCCAGCAAGCCGACGGCAAGCGCGCTCGCCGCACATCTGCGAAGCAAGGTTGCGCGCGTGTCGGCCTTCAGCCCGGCCGACCGCTCGATTGCCGTTACCATGATGGTCATATCGCCCCCTCTTGTCCGCGCTCTCGCCTCAAGGCGCGCCTGGAACGACCCCATGCCATCACATGAAGCAAATGGGTTAGGCGGGCTGTCTCACCCTTTGGGCCGCGCGTCTCTCGATCGATTGACCCGCCCGGCGAACGACGTTAGCCTTCCGCACCAAAGGGATGGTAAGTGGGGGAAAGCCGCTCGCACTGGCACGGGACGCGCTTCATGCGCGTGACGACCGAAACTGCGCGGGCCGACGAACGCTTCGATTTCTGGCATTCCTTGTTTCCGCGCATCGAGATGCGGCACACCGCGCGCGATGACGGCTATGGCGCCGCGGCGCTGACCTGCGCGGGCGACGACGGCATCGCCTTCACCGACCTTGTCTGCGCGCCCACCGCGTCGCGCTTTTTCGATGGCCGGGTCGACGATATGCAGCTCTGCGCCGTCGTGGAGGGGCAGTTCGGCGTCGCCCACGGACAGGACGAACGCGAATGGCTCGGCCCTGGCTCGGGACTCCACCTGCTCGATTGCCATCGGCCCGCGCAGACCCACTCCGAAACCAGCTATCGCGCCTATCACATCACGCTGCCGCGTGCCGCGGTCTATCGCGCGATGGGCAGCGATCCGATCGCCGGGACCGGCGCGCTGCGCAGCCTGCCCGACACACCGCTCGCCTTGCTGCTCAAGGATCAACTCGGCGCGCTCGCCCGTCATGGCCCGAACGTGAATCCCGCCGAGGCGGCCGCGGCGATGACGCTGCTCAGCGGCCTCACCCTCACTTACCTCCAGGGCTTCAACACCGCCGCCCCACGCGCAGGAAAGCGCCTTGGCGAAACCCATTTCGCCAGCGCCTGTCGGCTGATCGAGGCGAGGCGCGACGATGCAGGTCTGACGGCCGACGCCGTCGCGCGGGCGATCGGCTGCTCGCGGGCCAGCCTCTATCGGCTGTTCGAACAGCGTGGTCTTTCGGTCGCGGAACATATTCGCGCCGTCCGACTCAATCACGGCCGTGTGCTGCTACGCGAGCCCCGGCTCGGCATTGGGGATATCGCTCTGCGCTGCGGCTACGACGATCTGTCTGCTTTCGGCAAGGCGTTCCGCCGCCGCTTCGGAATGTCTCCGCGGGATTGGCGGATGACGCTGAGTTAACGCGGGGGAAGAACGGACCGTACGGAACAGCGAACCAAATGGAATATGACGTCGTGCGGAAGCATGGTTCCGCCTTCTATGCTCGGTACTCAATCAGCTTGCGGATGAAGGCGTGAGCTGATTCAATGTTTCTACTGAAGCGGAGGCATCGCTCGGCATGGGGAGGGCCTTCATCCAAGGCGTCGGCACGTCGCGCGGCGGCCCCACCAGCAATGTCCACGGACTGACCGACGCGGCCGGACGCCCGCGTATCTTGATATATCGAACGGCAATACTTCCGACATGACGAGGGCGCCCGCACTGATCGAAGCCGCACGCGACCGACCACCCGAAAAAGCCCAGGTTTCCCAGGGCTTTTCGAGGTAATTCGAACGCACGTCCGCCTTCCGCGAGGTCGGTTCTTCGATCAGCCGTTTTCGGCGCTCGGGTGATAGCGTTTGACGCGGCGCAGGGTATTCCGGTCGGTATGGTGCATTTCCGCGCCCGTGGCGGCAAGCTTCAGCATCAAATCCGACGTATAGCTGAACGTGCCGTCGTCGTTGATCGTGAAACTGCTTTTGAAGTCGCGAATCTCGGCGCGTTCGAGCAGATATTTATTCTGCAATATGCCGTAACAGGGTTCGCCCGGCCTGGCATCGAAGGTCAGAATCTTGTCGTCCGGCCTGGCGCTGCTTCCCGCGAGGATCGCGATGCCGCGTCCGAACACCACCGTTCGCATGACTTCGCCATGGACCTTGTCCCACAGCAGGAAACCGATTTCGTCGTGGAAGGGGTCCATGGCTTCCTCGCCATGGCGCCATGCGGTCATGCTGTAGTTCAGACCCCACAAGGTCTGCTGGCCATTTTCCTGCATCGGGATCGGCTTGAACGACGCCTTTTCGAAATAGGTGGTCTCGGTCGTCCAGTCGTCCTTGTTGTGATAGGAAAGATCGACCCCGACATCCCCCTCCCATTCCCCGACAAGCGGCGTCAACGGGCCCAGTTTACGCGAATAGGCGATATCGTTCGGCACGGCGCTTTTCTCCCTGTCTCGTCTACGACAAGCAATGCTAACATCCGGGCGCGCGCGACAACCAACAAAAGATTTTCAACCCTGTAACCACTTTCTTGCATGGGTTACGAAGGCTGATCGCGCGTCCGGATGCCCGCCGTCAGGGCTGCAGCCGTGGCAGAAAAAGGCGGCCATCGATGCGCCGCCCCGATACGCGACCGGGGCGGCGGACGGTGCCTGTCAGCGGATGGTGACGAACGAGGGAGCGGCGACGGCCGCGACGACCGCGCCGATGACCAGGAACAGCAGGATCGCGACGATGATCACGACGACGGTATAGCCGAGCGCCTTGTCCTGCGGCGCCTTCATCAGGATCGGCAGGCCCAGGAAAAGAATATAGAGGCCATAGAGGGCGAAGAGCATCCCGATGAGCGCGAGCGCCGGGATCAACCCGAAGATGCCGCCCACCCAGCCGGCGGTTCCGGCATAGGCCGCGACCTTCAGCGCCTGGACCTGGTCCTTCTGCCCGCCGAAGCTGGGCGCCAGGCCGTCGATGACGAGCGCGAGAAGGAACACGCTTGCGAGCGTCAGGCCATAGGACAGCACCGCCGACACGAGCGCCCCGGCCAACGGTGGATGGTAGGTGACTCCAAGGATCGTGATCCCGAAGACCTGGCCGCCGATGAACCCCGCCAGCGGGCCGATCGCGGCCAGCAGCAGCACATAGGGCATATAGATGGATTGCGTCGTCGCCGGCTCGGCCGCGATGACGGGCCAGGTCTCCTTGGGTTTCAGAAGAATATCCTTCGCCCGCTGGAGAATGCCCGATGCGACGGGCGGAAGAGGGTTTGAAGGTGCGTCGGTCATGGCAATGCGTCTCCCTAGATCCAGGCGGCCCGCGTTTCCGTTCCGGTCACGAAAGGCCGAATGAGCATGCTAGCCCCGTTGGCCAGCGCATCTGTTACTTCGATCACAGCCCGGATTTGGCTTGCCGTGGTCGAGGGGGAGTGTAACGGACTTGAAACGGGCGTAAATAGCCATAGATTGAGAATATGACGTCAGAGAGCTTCCCCGAATTCCGTGACCGGGCCCTGCGCCACGGCGCCGCGCCGCTGATCGAACGCGCGCGCTTCGCGCCGGGCGATATCGTGCGTCACCGCATGTTCGACTTTCGCGGGGTCGTCTTCGACGTCGACCCGACCTTCGCGAACAGCGACGAATGGTATGAAGCGATTCCCGAGGCGATCCGCCCGGCCAAGGAACAGCCCTATTACCACCTGCTCGCCGAAAGCGAGGATTCGGCCTACATCGCCTATGTCAGCCAGCAGAATCTGGTGAACGACACCGAGCATGGGCCGGTCGATCATCCGCAGATCGAGGCGATGTTCGACGGGCTGGTGAAGGGGCGCTACCGCGTCCGCCCGATCCACCGTCACTAAAGTCGGTTTCCTTTACACGGAAACCGAGCGGCACCGGCCCGCTCTCCCACCCGGCCTCCCATAGGTTACTATCGTCAAGGAGGCCGGGTGGGGGAGCGGGCCGGTGCCGCTTCCACGTCAGTGAAACGAGAGTCCGGCTTCAGGCCTTCAGCTTCCACCCCGAAGCGAGCAGGCGATAGGTCAGCACGCCGAGCACGACATTGACCGCGATCAGGGCCAGCGCGGCGGTCAGCACCGGGTGGGCGATCGTCGAATCGACGGTGCCGATGAAGCCATAGCGAAACCCCATGATCGCGTAATAGACGGGGTTACCGTGCGCGACGCCCTGGAACCAGGGGGCGAGCCGGTCGACCGAATAGAAGGTGCCCGAAAGCAGCGCGAGCGGCGTCACGACGAAATTGGTGACCGCGGCGGCATGATCGAACTTTTCGGCCCAGATCGAGGTGATGAGGCCGAGGAAGCTCAGCATCATCGCGCCGAGCAGGCCGAACAGCACGACCGCCCACAGATGGTCGGGGCCGACATGGACGCCGGGCCACAACAGCATCGCGACCCACAGCGCCAGCCCGACGAGCACCGCGCGCGTGATCGCGGCGCCGATCAGTGCGATGATCAACTCGCCGACCGCCAGCGGCGGCATCAGATAATCGACGATCGTGCCCTGGATCTTGCCGACGAGCAGCGAAAAGCTGGAATTGGCGAAACTATTCTGCAGCATCGCCATCATGATCAGGCCGGGCGCGACGAAGTCGGCGAAGGGAACGCCGATGACCGTACGCCCCGCCCCGCCGAGCGCGACGGTGAAGATGACGAGAAACAGCAGCGTCGTGACCGCCGGGGCCCAGATTGTTTGAAGCTGGACCTTGAAAAAGCGCCGCACCTCCTTGACATATAGGGCCTGCATCGCCGGAACGTTGAGCGTCCGGATTTGCGGGACACCGGGTTCGGCGAAAGCCGGGACCGCGGCGGAATTGGCCGAGTCGGGATGCGAAATTTGGGGCTGGTCGTTCATGGCGTTCTCGCCTATCGCCTCCCCGATCTTACCGCAAGCTGGGCAGTGACGGCGCCGGTCCCTCGGGATCGCCGACTGGCGAGCAGCGTGGAATGAGCAAGGAACGAACGAATGTCATGGACCGATGAGCGCATCGAGCAACTGCGCAACATGTGGGAAAAGGGCCTGACCGCCAGTCAGATCGCCGACGAGCTGGGCGGCGTCAGCCGCAACGCGGTGATCGGCAAGGCGCATCGCCTGGGCCTGAAATCCCGCCCGTCGCCGGTAAAGGCGACCGAAAAGGTGGCGAAGGCTCCCAAACCGGTCGCGCCGAAACCGATCGCGCCCGCAGCCGCCCCGCGCGCGGCGGCGCCCGCTTTCTCGCGCCCGGCCGCCCCGCCGAGGACCGAGGCGAAGCCGGTGGCCGAACCGCGTCCCGCGACTGAAGCCGACGCCGCCGATGCGCCGCCGCCGAAGCCCGACACGCCGCGGATCGTGTCGATCGGCCCCGGCGGCTTTATCCGGCAAGGCCCGGGCGACCAGCAGGCGCCGATCCCGCCCGCGCCGCCGCGCCGGCTGGTGCCCGCGAAGCCCAGCCCCGAGATCGCCGGCAAGACGAGCCTGCTTGACCTCAACGACCGCATCTGCCGCTGGCCGATGGGGCATCCGGGCGAGCCCGACTTTCATTTTTGCGGCGTGGCGGTGAATCCGGGCTTTCCCTATTGCGTCGAGCATTGCGGCCGCGCCTATCAGGCGCAACTGCCGCGCGGCACGCGGCGTCCGCCCCCGCCCCCGCCCTTTGGTGGGCCGCGCGTCCGTTGAGAGGTTTTGAGCAGGATTTCCAGTTCGCGCGCGCGCTCGGCCTTCAGATGGTCGAGCGCGGCGACGGTCGCTGCGAGATGGCGATCGATATCGTTCGGGATCGTCATTTCAATCCGCAAGGCGCCGCTCATGGCGGGGTCGCCTATTCGCTTGCCGACACGGCGATGGGCGGCGCGCTGACCAGCCTGCTGCCCGACGATCAATGGTGCGCGACGCTGGAAATCAAGTTCAACTATCATGTCCGCATCACCGAAGGCCTGCTGACCTGCGAAGCCGAGGTTTTGCATCGGGGCAAGCGCGTCGCCAATATCGACGCACGCCTGTATCAGGAAGGGCGGCTCGTCGGCAGCGCGAACGGCAATTTCGCGATCATTCCGGCCGCCGGTCAGCGCCAAGCCTGAACGAAGAAAGGCGCCGGACCCTTCGGCCCGGCGCCTCCCTGCCCGCTTCCCAAGAGGTCAGAAGCGGAAGCTCAATGTTCCGCGCACGCTATGGGTGCGGAAATGCGGATCGCTGCGCTGGATGTCGGTCCCGCCGCCGTTCAACAGGAACGGATTGGTCGCGGGATTGGCGGTTCCCGCCCCGACGTTCACGACATAATCCTTGTCCTTGAGATCGGTGTAGAGATATTCGAGACCTACCCCGATCCTGTTGGTGACCATGATCTCGGCGCCGCCACCCGCGGCATAGCCCCAGCCGTTGGTCTTGCCATTGTCGGCGAAGCTGTTGGCGGTGTTGGTCGTGACGAAACGGTTGTCGAGCCGTGCATAGGCCGGACCGCCCGTCACATAAAAGAGCGCGCCGCCGCCGGGCGTATAACCCGCGCGCAGCCGTGCGCTCGCCTGCCAGTCGGCTTCGCGGCTCAGCGTGTAGGCGGCGGGCGTGGTCGAAAAGCCGCTGACGCTGTCGCGGGCCTCGCTGCGGCCGCCCTCGACCAGCGCGCCGATGACGATATTGCCCATGCGCCGGTCATAGCCGAGCCGCCCGAAATATTCGGGGCCGTCCTTGTCGTTGCGGCAGCCGACATTGGCCGTGCCGGTCGCGGCGCCGTTGCAGAAACCGGGCGCGAACGCATCGGTCCCGCCGACCGTCTTGACCGGGTCGCCATAGCTGCCGTCGCGATCGGTATCGAAGACGAGAGTCTCGCCGCGATCGCTGCCTTGCAAGGTGCCGCCGCCGCCGATCGAGACATAGGGGCCGTTGAAGTCCCGCGCCGTATCGCGGCCGCCGCCCGACGCATCTTGCGCCGCTGCGGGAACCGTGAACAGAGTGGCTGCCGAAGCAGCGAGGAGAGCTGCGAATTTCATGTTATTTCTCCACTTTTTGAACGACTTTACAGTCTGCGGACCAACCCGCTGGAGGAGCCGGGGTTTCGTCCTTGTGCCGAAAACGGGACGAGCCGAGCCGTGCTCTGTGCTGCCGCGTTGGCGCAAAGACCGCGCTTGCCAGCGGCCTTCGCTGCCTCCTATATCCAGGGCATGAGTCACGATTTGTTCGACAGCAAACAGTCCGCCACCGAAAGCTACGACGCCTCGCAGATCGAGGTGCTCGAAGGGCTGGAACCGGTGCGCCGCCGACCCGGCATGTATATCGGCGGCACCGATGAGCGCGCGCTCCACCACCTCGCCGCCGAGGTCATCGACAACAGCATGGATGAGGCGGTCGCGGGCCATGCGACACGGATCGAGATCGAACTCGACGTCGGCAATCGCCTGACCGTCATCGACAACGGGCGCGGCATGCCCGTCGATCCGCACCCGAAATTTCCTGGCAAGTCCGCGCTCGAAGTCATCATGACCATGCTCCATTCGGGGGGCAAGTTCGAGGGCAAGGCCTATGCGACCTCGGGCGGTCTCCACGGCGTCGGTGTCAGCGTCGTCAATGCCCTGTCGATTGAAACCGTCATCGAAGTTGCGCGCTCCAAGCAATTGTATCGGCAGATTTTTTCTCAAGGCGCGCCGCAGGGCCCGCTCGAAGAACTGGGCCCGACGCCGAACCGGCGCGGCACCAGCGTCGCCTTCATTCCTGATCCCGCGATTTTCGGCGAGCACGGCCGCTTTCGCCCACAGCGCCTCTATCGCATGGCGCGCTCGAAAGCTTATCTGTTCGCGGGGGTCGAAATCCGCTGGAAATGCGCCGCCGAACTGATCGGTGACGACACTCCGACCGAAGCGGTGTTCCAGTTTCCCGGCGGGCTGGCCGACCATCTGAAGGAACAGATCGGCACCCGCGAATGCGCGACGGCCGAGCCTTTTGTCGGGCGCCAGGATTTCCCCGGCGACCAGGGCCGCGCCGAATGGGCGATCGCCTGGCCCTTGTGGTCCGACGGCAGTTACAGCTGGTATTGCAACACCATCCCCACCCCTGCCGGCGGCACCCATGAGGCGGGGCTGCGCGCGGCGCTGACCAAGGGATTGCGGGCGTTCGGCGAACTGATCGGCCAGAAGAAGGCGACGCAGATCACCGCGGAAGACGTGTTCAACGGCGGCGAGATGATGCTGTCGGTCTTCATCCGCGACCCGCAGTTTCAGAGCCAGACCAAGGATCGCCTGTCGAGCCCGGAGGCCGCGCGCCTCGTCGAAAATGCGGTGCGCGACCATTTCGACCATTATCTGTCCGACAATATGGACCGCGGCCGCGCGCTGCTCGGCCTGATCCTCGAACGCATGGACGAACGGCTGAAACGCAAGGCCGAGCGCGAGGTCAAGCGCAAGACCGCGACCAGCGGACGCAAGCTTCGCCTGCCGGGAAAACTGACAGACTGTGCCAATGACGGCCCCGAAGGCACTGAATTATTTATTGTTGAAGGGGACAGCGCGGGCGGCAGCGCCAAACAGGCGCGCAACCGCAAGACGCAGGCGATCCTGCCGATCCGCGGCAAGATCCTCAATGTTGCGAGCGCCAGCGCCGACAAGATCCGCGCCAACCAGGAAATCGCCGACCTCGCGCTCGCGCTTGGCTGCGGGATGCGCAAGGATTGCGACGCCGATCGCCTGCGCTACGACAAGATCGTCATCATGACCGACGCCGACGTCGACGGGGCGCATATCGCGACCTTGCTGATGACTTTCTTCTTTCAGGAAATGCCCGATATCGTGCGGACCGGGCATGTCTATCTCGCCCAGCCGCCGCTTTACCGCCTCACCGCGGGCGCGACATCGGCCTATGCCCGCGATGACGCGCATCGCGCCGAACTGGAAGCCACGGTTTTCAAAGGCAAGAAGGTCGATGTCGGTCGCTTCAAGGGGCTCGGCGAGATGAACCCGAACCAGCTCAAGGAAACGACGATGGACCCGGCGACGCGCGCGCTGCTCAAGGTCACGCTGCCGCAGGAATATGAGGAGCGGCAAGGGGTCAAGGATCTGGTCGACCGGCTGATGGGCAAGCATCCCGAGCATCGCTTCCAGTTCATCCAGGCCAATGCCGCGACCCTCGACGAGGCAGCGATCGACGCCTGAGGATATATTTTCGCACCTCCGTCAGAAATTCGCGCCTGGTCCGACTAATCGATCATGCGACACGAAATTCCGGAGGTCGGAGTGACCGAAAGCGAACAGGACAGGCTTTTTTCCGAAGCAATGGCGCAATATGCTGGCGCGCTTGCCCGCCTCGCACGCGGTTATGAAGCCGACCCCGACCTTCGCCGCGACCTCGAACAGGAATTGCAGGTGGCGCTCTGGCAGAGCTTCGCCGGCTTCGACGGCCGCTGTTCGCTCAGCACCTGGGTGTGGCGCGTCTCGCACAATCGCGCGACGTCCTATGTCCTTGCGCGCAAGCGCCTCCGCGGCGGTGAGAGCATCGAGGCCATCGAACGGGCCGATGAGGCGCCATCGCCATCCGACCGCGCCGAACAGGATCAGGCCATGGCGCTGATCCTGTCGATCATCGACCGGCTCGATCCACCCGACCGCCAGATATTATTGCTCTATCTCGAAGGGGTCACGGGCGCCGAAATCGCCGACGTCACCGGCGTTTCGTCCGACGTCGCCGCCGCCAAGATCCACCGTTTCAAGGCCATGCTGACACGCCGCTTCGCGGCGGCAGGAGAAACCCGATGACCGATTTTCCCGACGATAAAGGCCTGCACGGCCTATGGCGGGGCGATGGCGCGACGCTTGCGCCGCTCCCACTCGACGAGGTCAAGCGCCGCGCCGCGCGGCTCGGCAACGCCGTCCGCCGCCGCAACCGGGTCGAATATATCGCCGCCGGTGTCGTCCTTCTCGCTTTTGCATTTTATGCCATCGTCCTGCCGGGAGCGCTGCTCAAGATCGGCAGCCTGCTGACCATCGCCGGTGTATTGGTCGTGGTCTGGCAACTCGCCCGCCGCACCTCACGCTCCAACCCCGGCGTCGAGGCGAGCGACGTTCGCGCCTTTTACCGCGCCCGCCTGGTTCGCGAGGAACATATGCTCGCCCGCGTCGGCCGCTGGTATCTTGCTCCGATGCTTCCCGGCCTGCTCGTTTTCATGGCGGGGCAAGCCGTCGCCGCCGGCAAGGCGACCCTGCCGGGTGTCCTGTCGTTCGCCGCCTTGCCGCTGCTGCTGTTTTTCGGCGTCTGGTTGCTCAACCAGCGCGCCGCCGTCAAACTCCGCGCCCAGATCGACCGGATCGACCGCGCGGCCGATTATCAAGGAGATCCCGAATGAAGATCGTGCGCACCGCCCTGCTCGCCGCGACGCTGGCCCTTCCCGCGCCGCTCGCGCTCGCCCACCAGCCGTCGCCCGAAACCGTTGCGCCGCAGGGCGCCACCGCTTTCGACCGCCGCGTGGCGCAGCTCGTCGATGTTATCAATGGCAACATGGCGTTCGACGCCTATTTTGCGCCCTCGTTCCAGGCCGCGGTGCCCGAAGCCCAGTTCAAGGCGATGACCGCGAGCATCACCGCCCAATATGGCCGCGCGATCACGGTCGAGGGGGCGCATTCGGCCGATGGGCGTTCGGGCAAGCTGCAACTGCGCTTTGAAAAGGGGGTTGCGACGGTGCTGCTCGATGCAGGGCCACCGCCCGACGAGCGTGTCGCGGGGCTTCGCATCACCGGCTTCACCATGGCGGACGACAGTTTTGCGCGGGTTTCGGGCGACATCGCGGCCCTGCCTGGCGTGACCGGCTTTCTGGTTGCCGAGGTCGATGGCGACGCCCTCCGCTCGATCGCCGCTTCTCATGCGGACAGGCAATTCGCGATCGGATCGGCCTTCAAACTCTATGTGCTCGACGAGCTGGCGGCGCAAATTGCCGCCGGCAAGCGCCGCTGGAACGACGTCGTCCCGCTTTCGCACCTCAGTTTCTCCTCGGCCGCGACCGCGAATTGGCCCAAGGATACGCCGGTGACGCTCCAGACGCTGGCGAACTGGATGATTTCGGTCAGCGACAATGGCGCCGCCGACACGTTGATCCACCTGCTCGGCCGCGACGCGATCGAGGCGCGGATGCGCGCGGCGGGAAACAGCGATCCGTCGCGTACCATCCCCTTTCTGACCACGGTCGAGGCTTTTGCGCTCAAGGGCAATAATTTCACCGATCTGCGCGGAAAATTCGTCGCAGGCGACGATGCGGCGCAGCGCAAGCTGATCGATGGTAACGCCGATCGGCTGGTTCTTTCCAATGTTGACGGCGTCAGCTTCACCGCGGGGCCGCGCTTTATCGACAGTCTTGAATGGTTTGCGTCGCCGGACGATATCGCGCGGCTGATGATCGACCTCAGGCAGCGCGGGTCGGAACCGGCGATGGCGGCGATGGCGATCAACAATGGCCTGGGGCCGGTGGCGGCCGAACCGTGGCGCTATCTCGGCTATAAGGGCGGGTCGGAAAATGGGGTGCTGTCGATGAGCCTGCTCGGTCAGCGCAAGGCCGATGGCAAGTGGTTCGTCGTCACCGCAAGCTGGAACAATGCCGACGCCAATGTCGACACGGTGGTGTTTTCGGGCCTCGTGACCCGCCTGCTGGCGCTGGCGGCGAAATAATCACCCTGTTCCCTCGCGAAGGCGGGGGGCCATCTCCGAACGGCGCGAGATGGAACTGGTGGGAGATGGGCCCCCGCCTTCGCGGGGACACGCGGCTTGTTACTATGCCGCCGTCAGCGCGGCCACCAGCGCCTTGACCTTTGCCTGCCGCCATTGCGGCGTCGGGGCGACGAGCCAATAGCCGCGATTGACCGGAAACGCCTCGCGCACCAGCCGGACGCGGCCCGACGCGATATCGGCCTCGGCCAGCATTGCCGGGACATTGGCCTGGCCCAGCCCGTTGGCGGCGGCGTCGATCGCAAGCCCCGCGTCGCCGAGCCGCAGCGCGGGCTCGCCGTCGGCGACCGGGCAGCCGGGCCAGGCGATCCGCGTGTCGCTTCCGGTGCCGGGGCCGGCGACGGTCACCATCGCGGGTTCGGCGAGTTGAACGCCCTCATGCTCGCCCGCGCCGTCGGTCCAGAAAATCGCGAGGTCGAGGTTCGCTTCGGTGAAATCGATCCCGCCGTCGGCCGAAACCAGCGTGAAGCGCACGTCGGGCGCCTGCTGGCTATAGCGCGCGAGCCGTGGCGCGAGCCATTTGGCGGTCAGGTCGCGCGGCGCCGCGATCGTCAGCGACTGTGACGATTGCCCCGCCTGCATCGCGCGCACCGATTCCTCGAACTGGAGGAAACCCTGTCGCAGCGCGTCGAGCCCGGCATCGGCTTCGCCGGTCAGTTCGAGGCCCTTGGGGGTGCGGCGGAACAGGACGACGCCGAGCATATCCTCGAGCGCGCGAATCTGCTGCCCTACCGCGGCGGGGGTCACCGCCAGTTCGTCGGCGGCGCGCGTGAAGCTCAGGTGCCGGGCAGCGGCATCGAAAACGCGCAGAGCGTTCAGGGGTAGATGGGTGCGCTTCATGACGCGGTCGCAGGCGCCTGGAGCGGGAATTGCGGGATCGCGATCAGCATCTGCGATCCGTCGCCCATTTCCATCGTATAGCTGCCGACCATCGATCCTTCGGGGGTCGGGAGCGGGCAGCCCGAAACATAATCGAACGCGCCGCCCGGCGAAATCAGCGGTTGTTCGCCAACGACACCCTCGCCCTCGATCTCGCTCACCTGCCCGCGGCCGTCGCTGATCCGCCAGTGGCGCGTCAGCAGCTGCGCCGCGACGTCGCCGTGATTCTCGACCCGGACATGATAGGCCCAGAACCAGCGCCCGAGCGCCGGATGCGACTGTTCGGGCAGATAGCTGACCGAGACACGCACGGTGATCGGCCCGGTGGTCGCCGCAAATGGGAAGAAGGAGTCGATCATGTCCACCTTAGCGTCGCTCAAAGCCCGACGCGGGTCAATGCCTGGTCCAGGTCGGCGATCACGTCGCGCGGGTCTTCGAGCCCGATGTTGATGCGGAGCATGCCTTCGTCGACCCCCATGTCCAGCCGCGCTTCGGGGCTGACCCCATAGTGCGTCGTCGTCCACGGATGGCAGCAGAGGCTGCGCGCGTCGCCGATATTATTGCTGATATCGACGAGTTCGAGCGCATTCAGAAACGCCATCGCCTGCGCGGCACCGCCGGCTAGGACGAAGGAAAAGATCGGCCCGCAATCGTCCATCTGGCTCTTCGCCAGATTGTGCTGCGGATGGCTCGCCAGTCCGGGGTGGAGCATGCGGGCGACGCGGCCCTCGATCGCCTTTCCGACCGCGAGGGCGTTCTCCGACTGGCGCCGCGCGCGCAGGTCGAGCGTCTCGAGCCCCTTCAGCACCACCCAGGCGTTGAAAGGCGACAGGTTCGGCCCGGTGTTGCGCTGGAACGGCAGTAGTATGTCGTTGATGAATTTTTCGGTCCCGCAGACGGCGCCGGCGAGGACGCGCCCCTGCCCTTCCATCAGCTTGGTCGCCGAATAGGCGACGACATCGGCGCCGAATTCCATCGGGCGCTGGAGCACCGCGGTCGCGAAGGCGTTGTCGACGACGCTGGTGATGCCATGCGCTCTTGCCAGCCCGCAGACATGCTTCATGTCGACGATGTCCATCGTTGGGTTCGCAGGCGTTTCGAAGAAGAAGACCTTGGTATTGGGCTTGATTGCCTTTTCCCAGGCCTCGTTATCGCGTCCATCGACGACGGTGGTCTCGATCCCGAAACGCGGGCAAAGGCTGTCGACCAGCCAGCGGCACGACCCGAAGGCGGCCTTCGCCGCGACAATATGGTCGCCCGCCGAAAGCTGGCAAAGCAAAGCGGTCGTCATCGCCGCCATGCCGGTCGCCTGGACACGGCACGCCTCGGCGCCCTCCATCAGCGCGATGCGCTCTTCGAGCATCGCGACGGTCGGGTTCTGGAGGCGCGAATAGGTCATGCCTTGTCCGTCGCCCGAAAAACGCGCCGCGACTTCCTCGGCGCTTTCATAAGTGTAGCCCGAGGTCAGGAAGAGCGCTTCGGACGTCTCGCCGTGTTCGGTGCGCCAGGTGCCGCCGCGCACCGCCTGCGTCGCGGGGTGCCAGTGGCGCGTCGTGTTGCGATCAAAACCGGTTTTCTTCTTCATCTTCTATCGTTCCGTTCCTGCCCCGATTCCCCGAGCGAAGCCGAGGGGCTCCTGCGAGCGTAGCGAGAAGATCGACCCTGCCGCCTCGGCTTCGCTCGGCATAGCCCCTCGTCTTCGCTCGGGGATGCGGAGATGGGGAGAGCGAGCGAGATCATATCTTTCAGCCATTCAGCGCCGCAACGACCGCGTCGCCAAGCGCCGCCGTGCCCATCGTTCCGCCCAGGTCGGCGCCGCGCGCACCGTCGGCCAGCACCTTCGCGACCGCGGCCTCGATCCGCGCCGCGCTCGCCTCATCGTCCCCCGAATGGCGCAGCAGCATCGCGAGCGAGAGGATCATCGCCAGCGGGTTGGCAATGCCCTTCCCCGCGATGTCAGGCGCGCTGCCGTGGATCGGTTCATACAGCCCCAGCCGGCCTTCGCTCAGCGACGCCGACGCGAGCAGCCCGATCGAGCCAACGCACATCGACGCCTGATCGGAGAGAATGTCGCCGAACAAATTGCCGGTGACGACGACGTCGAACTGGCCGGGGTTACGCACAAGCTGCATCGCGGCATTATCGACATACATGTGCGACAACGCGACGTCGGGATAGTCGGCGGCGACTTCGATCACCACGTCGCGCCACAATTGCGAGGTTTCGAGCACATTGGCCTTGTCGACCGAGCACAGGCGTTTCGCGCGGCCTTGCGCGGCGCGGAAGGCGACATGGGCGATGCGCCGCACCTCGCTTTCGCTATACGCCATGATGTCATAGCCCTCGCGCTCGCCGTTCGCGGTGGTGCGTGTGCCCTTTTCGCCGAAATAGACGTCGCCGTTGAGTTCGCGGACGATCAGCAGGTCGATCGCCGCCGCGACTTCGGGGCGAAGCGCCGAGGCGTCCTCCAGCCCCGGAAACAGTTTCGCCGGGCGCAGATTGGCGAACAGGCCGAGTTCGGACCGCAGGCCCAGGATCGCCTGCTCGGGGCGCAAATGACGTTCGACATGGTCGAAACGCGGGTCGCCAACCGCGCCGAACAGGATCGCGTCGGCCGCCCTGGCCTTGGCGAGCGTCTCGGGCGGGAGCGGATGGCCGGTGGCTTCATAGGCCGCCCCGCCGACCAGCGCGCGGTCGAGCGTCACCGGCAGCGCCAGCGCGGCAAGCAGCTTCTCGGCCTCCGTCATGATCTCGGGGCCGATACCGTCGCCAGCCAGCAGCAGGATGTTCAATTCTAGACCCCTTCGCGCATATCGTCTCGGCCGATGCGTCCGCATGGCGAGAAGATCATGTGCCCCCGCGAAGGCAGGGGCCCATCACCTACCGGCTCCGCATAAAGCCCACCGGAGATGGACTCCCGCCTTCGCGGGAGCACAGAGCTTGTCGCTCAAGGACGGGGACGCTCTAGGCAGGCCCGCCGCATCACGCAACCGCCCTCTTGAGCCGGTCGACCAATCTTTCCCTTACGATCAGCAAGTCATGGTTGCGCCCGTCGAGGACGTCGCGGTCGAGAAAATGGCCGGTCAGCGCCAGAAAATCGAGGATGTCGGTCAGGGCGGGGTCGGCCGCCGCTTCGCCCGATTTGCCGTCGCGCAGGAAGGGTGGCAGGCGGAGAAGGCGATTTTCATAACCGGCGGCCGCGGCGGCGCTGACCGCCCCGCCCGATTTCGGGCTGACATGGGTCAGGTCGCCGGACACTCCCGTCACGACGCATTCGCCAAGGTCCAGCCCAAAGCCGAGCTCGGCGAGCAGCAACAGCTCATAGCGCCCCAGCGCGAGCGCCCATTGCCGTGCCGAAGGCGCCACGCCGATCGCCTCCAGCACTGCGGCCAACGCGACATAGAGCGCCGGATAGGGCTGCGCCTCGGGCAGCGTCGCGGCGGTCAGGCTGGTCACCCAGTCGATCGCCGCGGCCGCCAGCGGCTCGGCCAGCAGCGGGGCGCGGCTCGTCAGCAGTTCGGCCGTCGCGCCGCCGAGTTGCTCCTCGGTGCGCGCGCGCAGTTCGAGCGCGATCGCATTGCCTGGCACCAGGATCGGCCGCAGCCGCCGCGAGCGGCCGCCGCGCACATAGCCCGCGACCAACCCCGCCTGCTCGGTCAGCGCGCGCAATATCGCGCCATGCTCGCCATGCGCTCGCACCGCGCAGACGATCGCATCGGCGGTCAGGACGGCCAAAGCACCATCTGCGTCTGCGTCACCAGCGCGACCTCGGCGCCCGCCTCGGTGCGGATGCGCGTCTGCCACACCGACAGCCGTTTGCCGATCTTCACCGGGGTCGCTTCTCCGACCAGCACCGATCCGACCGGACCGGCGCCGAGGAAATTGGTCTTGCTCTCGATCGTCGTCGTGCCGGTGGCTCCCTCGGGCAGCGTCAGAAAGGCGCCAACCGCGCCAAGGCAATCGGCAAACGCCATGATCGCGCCGCCATGGACGATGTTGCCCGCGGTGCAGATGTCAGCGCGCACCGGCAGCTTGCCCGCGACGCGATCCTTCGTTCCTTCATGGATGGTGACTCCCAATGTCCCAGCCAGCGGCATCATGGCGGTGAAATCCATAGTCTATCCTTCCCTTAACCCTCTCCTCTTCAGAGGAGGGGCAGCGAGACTTACGAGCTTGCTCGTTAGTCGCAGCGGGGTGGTGTTACTGCACCGGCGTCCACCACCCCAACCCCTCCTCTAAAGAGGAGGGGCTTTAAAGATCATCCCCCTGGATTGTAGAAATCATAGACCGCCTGCGCCACGCCCGCGCTCACCCCCGGCGCCATTTGCAAATCCTGCAAGCTCGCACTCCTGATCGCGCGCGCCGTTCCGAAATGCATCAGCAGCGCCTTCTTGCGCGCGGGGCCGATCCCCGGCACTTCGTCGAGCGGCGACGATCCCATCGCCTTCGCGCGCTTCGCCCGATGCGCGCCGATTGCAAAGCGGTGCGCCTCGTCGCGCAGACGCTGGATGTAAAACAGCACCGCATTGTTGGGCGGCAAGGTGAATTCGCGGCCATCGGGCAGATAGAAGGTCTCTCTCCCCGCGTTGCGATCGGGGCCCTTGGCGACCCCCACATAGGGCAAATCGTCGATGCCGAGTTCGGCGAACACCGCCGACACCGCCGACACCTGCCCCTTGCCGCCGTCGATCAGCACAAGGTCGGGCCATTCGCCCTTCGTCCGCTCGGGGTCTTCCTCGATCGCACGCGCGAAGCGGCGCTGGAACACTTCGCGCATCATCGCGAAATCGTCACCCGGCTGCGTCTCGGCGCGCTTGATGTTGAATTTGCGATACGCGCCCTTGATCCAGCCCTCCGGTCCCGCGACGACCATCGCGCCGAGCGCGTTGGTGCCCTGGATGTGGCTGTTGTCATAGATTTCGATGCGCTGCGGCGCCTCATCCAGGTCGAACAGGTCGGTCAGTTCGCGCCCCAGTTTCGCCTGGCTGCTGCTTTCGGCGAGCCGCCGATCGAGTTCCTCGCCCGCGTTGCGCACAGCCTGTTCGAGCAGGCGCTTGCGGTTGCCGCGCTGCGGCACGCTGATCTCGATCTTGCGGCCCGCCGCGCCGCCGAGCGCTTCGGCGAGCAGCGCGCATTCGTCGGGTTCGCGATCGACGAGGATCAGCTTCGGCGGCGGCACGCCTTCGTAGAATTGCATGAGGAAGCTCGCCATCACCTCCGCCTCGGGCACCCCCGCGACATGCGCGGGGAAAAAGCTGCGGTGCCCCCAATTCTGCCCGCCGCGGATGAAGAAGCCCGCGACGCAAAGCTGCCCGCCCTTTGCCGCAAGCGCGAAGACGTCGGCGTCGCCGAGCCCGTCGGCGTGGACCGACTGGCTGCCCTGGATGAAGGTCAGCGCCTTCAGTCGGTCACGCAGTACCGCCGCCTGCTCATAATCCATCGCTTCAGCCGATTTCGTCATCGCATCGCCAAGCCGCTTCTGGACGGCGGTCGAGCGGCCTTCGAGGAAATCCTGCGCATCGCTCACCAGCGCCGCATAATCTTCCTTGCCGATGCGATCGACGCACGGCGCCGAGCAACGGCGGATCTGGTAGAGCAGGCACGGACGCGAGCGGTTGGCGAAGAAACTGTCGGTGCAGCTTCGCAGCAAAAAGGTCTTCTGCAAGGCGTTGAGCGTGCGATGCACCGCCCCAGCGCTCGCGAACGGCCCATAATAGCGCCCCTTCGCACGCCGCGCGCCGCGATGCTTCTGCACCCGCGGAAAATCATGATCCATGCGCAGCAGGATGAAGGGGAAGCTTTTATCGTCGCGCAGCAGGACATTATACGGCGGGCGATAGCGCTTGATGAGTTGCGCTTCGAGCAGCAGCGCCTCGGCCTCGCTCGTCGTCGTGACGATCTCCATCGCGCGCGTCTGCGCGACCATGCGCTGGAGCCGCTGCGGCAGCCGCGCGACCTGGGTGTAATTGGTAACGCGGTTCTTGAGCGCGCGCGCCTTGCCCACATAAAGCACGTCGCCGCGCGCATCGAGCATGCGATAGACGCCGGGCCGCCCCGGCAATTTGCGCACGATGCCGCGGATCACGTCGGCGCCGCGGTCCAGATCGGGCTTGTCGGCGCCATCGCCCTCGCCGCGAACGACATAGGTGGCTTTTTCTTCGTTGAATCTGTCGGGGGCGTTGGGGCGAGCCATGAATTTGCATGTAGGCGAAGGCGATGCACGCCGCCATAGTAAGCGAGGGAAAACATGGGAGGGCCTTTATGGATGTTCGCGGAAAGCTCGCGCTGGTAACCGGCGGCAGCGACGGGATCGGGCGCGAAATCGCGCTGCAATTGCAGGGCGCGGGCGCCGAGGTGATCGTCACGGGACGCTCGGCGGACAAGTTGCAGGCGATGGCGGGGCTCGGTTTCGGGACGATCGCGGGCGATCTTTCGACTCCGGAAGGCGTCGACGCGGTCGTGAACGGCGTCGCGGGCAAGCCGCTCGCGCTGCTCGTCAACAACGCCGGGGTCGGCAGCGACTATGATCTCGACCAGCCCGAGACGTTGGAGAGCGCCGCGCGCTGTATCCGGACCAATCTCGACGCGCCGATCGCGCTCTGCACGCGGCTGCTGGCGGTGCTGCGCGCGCAGCCCGAAGCGGCGATCGTCAATGTCACGTCGGGCCTTGCCATCGCGCCGCGCGCGGGCGGATCGGTCTATTGCGCCACCAAGGCGGGCTTGCGCAGCTACACCCAGGCGATCCGCCATCTCCTCAAGGACAGCAATGTCCGCGTCATCGAGGCGCTGCCGCCCGTCGTCGAAACCAACATGACCGCAGGCCGCGCGGGCAAGAAGATGAGCGCGCACGATTGCGCCGCCGAAATCGTCCACGGCATCCGCACCGGCAAGCGCGAGGTCAATGCGGGAATGGTCAAGCTGCTGCAATTTGCGCACAGCCTGTCCCCAGCCCTCGCCCGGCGGATTATGATCCAATATTGAACGGCGGCCGAAGCCCGTTTTGGGGTGGGATGCCGTCTTTCAACTCATCATCCCGGGCTTGACCCGGAATCCCGCTTTCCCGCCGTATCGGCCCAAGCGGGCCCCCGGATCACGTCCGGGGCGACGGGGAAGCGGTGTCGCCTTTCACCCCACCACGGCACCCCCGACAGCAAAACGCCCGCGGAAATCCGCGGGCGCCTTGTTTCGGCAAAGTCCGAAGGGTCAGCCCTTGGCGACCGCCGCGATGGCCTGATCGACCAGCGTCTTGTCGGCCTTGGCGTCATGCTTGTCGGCGATCAGCTTCGCCGCGGCCTCGGTCGCCGCCTTGGTGGCGGCGGCGCGGACTTCGGCGAGGGCATGGGCTTCGGCCGCGGCAATGCGGTCTTCGGCCATCCGCTTGCGGCGCCCGATCAGCGCGGTGGCGTCGGCCTTTGCCTTGGCGACCAGCGCTTCGGCCTCGGTTTCGGCGCGCGCGCGCATCTCGTCGGCCTCTTTCGCCGCGCGGGCGAGCTTGGCCTCATATTCCGCCTTGAGCGATTCGGCGTCGAGCCGAAGCCGTTCGGCTTCGCTAAGCTGCTTCGCGATCGCGGCGATCTTGCCGTCGAGCATCGCGCCGATCGCGGCGGGGGCCTTTTTCCAGATCAGCACTGCGAAGAAGATCGTCATCGCGAGCGCGACCCACCAGCTCGGCGAGGACCAGAGCGCGCCCGCGGGTTCGGCGCCGTGCGCCGCTTCGGACAGGATCAGTTCAACCATGGAGCACCGCCTTCACCGCAGCCTTGGCATCCGCCGCCGCGACCGTCACACCCGACAGCTTGGCGACCAGATCGGCGGAGGCTTCGGCCGCAACCGACTCGATTTCAGCCATCGCCGATTTACGCGCCGCCGCGATGTCGGCCTCGGCGGCCGTCATCTTGTCGGAAAGCTCGACATCGACCTTGGCGAGACGCTTTTCGGCGTCACGCGCGGCCTTGTCCTTCGCGTCCTGCACCGCCCTCTGCGCCGCGACGCGCGCGGCGTCGCTCTGCTGGCGATACTGGCCTTCCAGATCGTCGGCCGACGCATGCGCCGCCTTGGCGGCCGCGAGGTCGTCGGCAACCTTGCGGTCCCGCGCATCGACCGTGGCCTCGATCTTCGGATACATGCCGAGACCGACCACCACGAAGACCGCGCCAAAAATCAGTGCGAGCCAGAAGAGCTGCGAGGCGAGATACCAATTTTCCGCCAGCTGGTTGATCTGTGGCATTCTTCTTCTTCCGATTGACGACAAACCGATGCGCGCCCGGAGGTCCAGGCGGCCGAGCGCATCCGGTTAGGGCCGGACGCGCTCGGCGCCGGTGTCAGGCCGCCTTCAGATAGAGAAGGATGGCGATCAGGAACGACAGCAGGCCAAGAAGTTCGGCGGCGGCGAAGCCGATGAACAGGCGGCCCTGCTGGCCGTCGGCGGCTGCCGGATTGCGCAGGGCGCTTTCCAGGAAGCTACCGAAAACATTGCCCACGCCGATCGCGGCCATGCCGGCGCCGATCGCGGCGAGACCGGCACCGATGAGCGTCGCTGCTTGTGCGTCCATGAAATTAACTCCTTGTTATAAGTGTCTGGATTGAAACGATTAGTGAAGGTTGACCGCGTCGTTGATATAAAGCGAGGTCAACAGAGCGAAAACATAGGCCTGGATCGCCGCGACGAGCAGTTCGAGCGCGCTGATGCCGATCATCAGCGCCAGGCTGGCCAGGCCGACCGGCAGGCCGATCGCGACGCCGGCGTCCGAGCTTTGGACGATGAAGTTGGCAAACACCTCGAGCAGCACATGCCCCGCGGTCATCGCGACGAACAGTCGCAGGCCGAGGCTGAACGGCCGCACCATGAACGACACGAACTCGATCGGCGCGATGAACGGGATCATGGGCCACGGGGTGCCCTGCGGCACGAAGAGCGAAAAGAAGTGCAGGCCATGACGCCAGAAGCCGACGACGAGTACGATCGCGAACGACAGGACCGCGAGCACGCCGGTGATGGTGAAGTGGCTCGTGACCGTCAGCGGGTGCAGACCGCCGAGCGCAAAAGGCACCATTCCCAGGATGTTACAGAACAGAATGAACATGAAGAGTGAAAAGACATAGGGCGTATATTTGCGCCCCTCGGACCCGATGTTCGTCGACATCATCGACGCGATGAATCCGGTGAAGCCCTCGACCGCCATCTGCCAGCGCCCGGGCACGAGCTGCCGCTTCATGCCGCCGAGCATGAACAGCCACAGGATGATCGCCGCGGCCGCCATCCAGACGGCGCTGGTGGTCAGCCACACCTCCCGTCCGTCGATCGCGAACAGTTTCGCGATCGGTTCGACGGTGAACTGGTGCATCGGGTCGAATTTACCGGCCTCAGCGGACACGCGCGTCACTCCAAAATGCGTCCCGGCGCCTCGCGCCGCCGGGCTGAATCTGACCTATTCCGAACCGCCACTGCCGCGCGAGGCCGCATTGGCGATCCGAAAGATGTTCCTGAAGGCAACGACGACCCCAAGGGCCAGCATCCCCAACAATCCCCAGGGAGACGTGTCGGCGAAGCGGTCGATCAGCCATCCGATCAACGCTCCGCCAAGCAGACCGCCCAGCAATTCGGCCAGCACCCGATTGCCGAGCCGGTAATTGGCGTCGGCTTCGGGTGGCTTGACCCCGCTCCGTTTCGCTTCTGCGGCTTCGGCCCGGTCCAATCGCTCTTCGAGCGAGACCAGGCGCGAATCCTCCGAAGCGTGTTTCGGATCGCTGCCATTCTCCGTCATCTTGCGCCATCCTCCTGAAACAAAACCGGAATGCTCCGATTCCGCCCGCGAAAAAAGGCCCGAAAATTCGGGAGACCCCTAAGGCGCGGCCCGTTTAGGAACGCTGCCTTATGAAGTCAATGCTTCTGCTGCGGTGCGCAAAAATGCCGCCGCGTTTAGGGGCGCGGCGGCATATGCGGCCCGGAAGCCGCCTTGCAAGGCTATTTGGTTACGGGCAGCGCGAATCGCGCACCGGCGGGCTCGCGTCGCGGGTCAGCCAGCGGCCGTCGGGTGCCTTGTATTTCTCGCCCGGCTTGGCCTTGGCGATCAGGTTGCAGCCGGTGACGAAGGCGAATTGTTCGACCGTGCTGCCCGCGGGCGCGCCGCTGGTATAGGCCGCCTTGCGCTTGATATTGATGTCGTTGACCATGTCGCGCACCGCCGGTGTCGGGCTCGAAACGAAACCCAGATAGCCGTCGGGCTGCTCGCCGATCTGCCCCGCCGAACGGGCGGCCGCATAGGCCGGATCGCGCTGCGCCATGGCGGAGGGGACGGCCAGACCGATCGTCGCCGTCGCCGCAATCGCGGCCATCGCCCATCCGGCGGGTTTCCACTGTTTCATCATCATCATTCCTATCTCGTCAGAATATGCCACTATTCTGCTCAATGAGCTTCTTGGCATCCCCATCCAGCTTGTAAACGATTTCCTGCTTGATGTTGATGTTCAGGTTGATCTCGATCGGCTTGTCGGGGGTCGCGATCTGGACGCAGCCGCCAAGCATTGCCGCTCCGGCCATCACCGCCATGCACCGACCGCCGATACCCGGTCTCCTTGCTTCCTTCTTCCTGTTCTTCATCGCACGGGCTCGCTTTCTGGGGGCTGAACGGTTGCGGAGGTGCCTGATGTCGCCGCTTCCTGCTCTTCTATCAGTTTCGACAAATTCTGCTCGACCCAGACCGTCGGGTCGTAAAAGCCCTTGGCCGACGTCACCAATTGCCGAAAGGGTCCGGTGACCTTCACGTTGAACACCAGCGGGATCTTGGCGATCTGGCTGGTCAGGAAATTGCGCGTCGCGCCTTCGCCCTGCCCCACGCCGCCAAAACGGATATCGGTCACCATTTCGCCGTCGAGGTCGCCGTTCAGCAGGATCGCCAGATCGTCATATTTCAGCGACCGCAGCGCGCCAAAGGCAAAATTGGCGATCGTGCCGAGATTGTGGTTCGACAATTCGCCGACATAGGCGATCGTGCCGCCGCCCGATCGGGCATCGATGCGCCCGCCGACGATGCGGCCGCCTAGCCCGTCGAACTCGACCGGCAGCGTCCCGTCGAACTTGCCGGTGGCATTGATATTGTCGAAGCCGAACTGCTGAAGAAAGGCGGCGGCGTCGATCCCGACGACATCGAAGCTGAGCCGGCGCGGCTGGTCGGCAGCGAAGTCGAGCGTCGCCGGGTGCAGCCGCAATTCGCCGCCCGCAAAGGGCCAGCGCCCGCCCTCGATGCGAACGCGGTTGCCGCCGATCAGCCGATATTCGATCTCGCCATCGGTAACGGGAATGCCGGGATTTATCTCTTTTATCGACGCTTTCTGTCCCGGCGCAGAATGAAGGCCGATCAGATCGTCGAAGCTCAGCGTCGCGGTCAGCCCCGTGACCGGGCCGAAAGCGGCCGCAAGGTCGGTGTTCGCGGTCGCAAAGGTTCCGCGGCTGGTGACCCCGTCGGCTGTCCACTCGATCCGCCCGTCGCCGACGACCGATCCCTGGACATTGGCGACGACGCCGAGCGCCAGCGGGGTCAGCATGGCGGGCTGGAATTGATCGTCGAAGCGGATTTCCTTGACGGTCAGGTCGGCGCTGCCCGTGCCGTCGCCGAGCCGGTGGCGGATCACCGTGTCGAGAATATGGACGCCCTGCTCGCGCTCGCTGAACCCCGCGTTTGCTTCGATCACGCCGTTCGCGAAGCGCAGGCTAGCCTCCTTGCTGACCAGCGGCGCAAAGCGGGCGGGCGCGGCGGCATCGGTCAGCAGCACACCACCGTCGAGCGATAGCGCGCCGCCCGCATAGCGCCACCGGCCCGCAATCTCGCTGAGGTTGAGCGGCACCGCGCCGATCTTGCCGCTGGCGCCGATCAGATCGCCCGCCAGGCCGTCTGCCGCGGGCCGGCCCGTGATCCGACCGGCGGCGAAGCGGGTGACACTGTCGCCTTCGCCGAGCCGGACGTCGGCAAGCGCCACCGCCCAGCGCAGCGACGCCAGGTCGATCTCGGCGCCGCGCGCGTCGAAAGCGAAGGGCGACGATCCGCTGGCGCCGCGCAGCGCGAGCGAGGGAATGCGGATCGTTCCGCGCAAGCCGCCCGCCCCGGCGCTCAGCAGCGGCGCCCCGGGGCGGCTGCACAGGTCGATGCCGGTCCGGCCAAGCCGGAAGCCCGATACAGCAATGCGCTCGGCGCCGATGCGCGTGCAGCCGCCATCGAGCGCCAGGGCTCCGGTCGCCGACAGCGCGCCGCTCAGCGGCACGGTCAGCCGCTCGACCCGCCCGCCCGCCAGCGGTCCCGACAGTTCGGCGCGGGTCGAAAAGCGCAGCAGGCCACCGTTGCCCGAAAAGCGGACGGGGGTGAGCGCGAGCCGCGACCCTTCCGCGCCATAGGGCTCGAAGCGCGCGAGGCCGCTGATCGCTCCATCGGCCCGGCGGTCAAGCGACAGCGAGCCCGCGGGCAGATCGCCGCCGCCGAACGTCCAGCTTCCCAGCATTGTTACCGCTGGCGTCGGCGTTCCAAAGATATAGGTGATGCGGCTATCCGGGCTGCCTGTGAAACGCGCGCCGCTGGCGCTCGCCATTTCGGGTGCGATCAGTTCGATTCGTGCATTCTGCCCCTCGCCCGCCAGCGCGAAGCGCGTGCTGCCACCGGCGTCGGCGAGCATATGGGCGAGCGCCGCGGCGGCGCGCTTCGCCGACGGACCGAGCGGTGTGCCGTCGAGGGCTTTTGCGCCCTCGACGATCGATCGCCGCAACGCCTCACTGCCGCTCGCGCGGGCGAAGGCGAGACGGCCTGTGAGTGCCGGTGCCTGGCGTCCGACCGTGCCCTTGGCATCGAGGTTGACGCTTTGCGCGGCAAAGCCGTTCCCGCGCAGCCGCGCCATGTCGGCGTCGATTTCGATCGCCGTTCGGTCGGCCGTGCCGGAAAAACCGGCTTTGACGCCCAGCCGATCGGCGATCACCGATCCCGCCGCCAGCCGGGAGAGGGCGGCATCGGCGCTGCCCTTCCAGCTTCGCAGATTCTCCGACAGCGACAGGTCGAGCGCGATCTGCGGCGACACCGCCGTGACGTCGCCGTCGGCGCAAGCCAGCGTCTTCGCGCGCAAGGGCCCCGACAGGCTGGGGCGCACGTCGCGCACGCGCACGGCGCCATAGAAGGTCGCGCCGTCGATGGCGCATCCCGCCGCGGCGAGGTCGGGCGCGACGAGCGCGAGTTGCCCGGTGAAATCGCGGCGAAGATTGCCGCGCCCATTGAGCGCCGCGCCGACATCGCCCCACGGCGTTTCGATGCGTGCGCGCGCGTCGGTCAACTGCGCGAACAGGTCGGGCAAGGCGAAGGGTGTCGTGTCGGTCGGATCGCGAAACTTGTCGAGCGAGCCCAGCGAAATCTGGCCATCGACGAAACGGCCATAGAGCCGCACGCCGTCGGCACGGACGCCCGCGACATAAGGCCCCGAAAAACCATAGCCGAGCGAAACTTCGACCGTCTTTGCGGTCAGGTCGGGGCGCGCGGGGTCACCGATGACGAGGTTCGACAATCGTTCGTTTCGGAATCCGATCGCGTCGATCGTATAGCGGGCGGGGATACCGCGGTCGTCGAACTGTTCGCGGATGACCCGGTCGGCGATCGGCTCGCGCGCCAGCCACAGCACGCCCGCGAGCGCGACCACCGCGCCCGCGGTCAGCCAGCGCTTCTTGAACAGGATCGTCCGCCTGCGCAGCCTGAGCGGCGGGTTCTCGTCCGCGTCAGTCATGCGCAAGCCGCAGCGATCGGTGGGAAAAGAATAGGCCCGATGACGTCATGACGCTGATATTCGATCCTCATGCGCCCCGGCGGGCTGGCCCCGTTTCGACAAATAACGCCGAAATGGCGCATTTGGCTGCAGGAATAGGGACGGTGTCATCAGCGACAAACCTTATGGCCGTTGAGTGCGCCCCACAAGCTGGTTATGCCCGCATCGATGGGGGACACACCGGCGCCAGATCATGCGGGACATCGCGCGCGGCTGCGAGCGCGACTGCTCGGCGAGTCCGAGGGGATGGCGGACTATGAACTGGTCGAATATCTGCTCGCGCTCGCGATCCCGCGCCGCGACACCAAACCGCTTGCCAAGGCGCTGCTCCGCGAATTCGGCTCGCTCGCGCAATTGATCAGCGCCGACCCCGATGCGCTGCGCCGCGTCGACGGCATGGGCGACACCGCGGTCGCAGCCCTGAAAATCGTCCAGGCGACCAGCCTGCGCATGCTGAAGGGCGCGCTTCACGAAAAGCCCCTCCTGTCGAGTTGGGACGCGCTGCTCGACTGGCTGCGCGCCGACATGGCGCCGACCGGCATCGAGCGCGTGCGCGTCCTCTATCTCAATTCGCGCAACATGCTGATCCGCGACGAAGTGGCGAGCGAAGGATCGATCGACCAATCGGCGATCTATGTCCGCGAGGTGGTCAAGCGCGCGCTCGAACTCGGCGCCGCGGCGATCATCCTCGTCCATAATCATCCGAGCGGAAGCGCCGAACCGAGTCGGCAGGACATCGCGATCACCCGCGACATCGCCGAGGCGGCGGGAAGGCTCGGCATCGTCCTGCACGACCATATCATCGTCGGCGGATCGGACTATCGCAGCCTGCGCGCAATGGGCCTCATCTGATCCGGCTTTACTTACCGGGGCGGGTGCGACATCATCGGCAGATGCAGAATCAGCACCGCCATCTTCGATTCCGTTTCCACGGGGGTCAGCTTCTCGCGGGCATCTAGCCCCGGGTTCCGGTGCGTCGCGCCCCGAGACCCGGGGCGAAATTCCGATCTTATCGGGTGTAGCAGCGCGCCGCGCTTCCACCCCTCCCCCCTTCCCCCTGTGCGGAAAGCTTACACCATGACGACCCCACGCAAGCCGCGCCGGCGGCCATCCATTCATATGATCGATTCGGAAGCCGACGCCCTGGCGGATCTGGCCGTCAGCGTCGAAAAGCGCATGCCGCAGGTCAGCGCGCTGCTGACCGATGAAATCTCGCGCGCGACGGTCCACAGCGCGAAGGACATGCCGCGCGACGTCGTGACCATGTCGAGCCAGGTCGAATTCATCGACGAAGCCAATGGCGAAGCCCGGACGATCCAGCTCGTCTATCCGCACGAAGCGGACATTGCGGCGGGGCGGGTTTCGATCCTGACCCCCGTCGGCGCCGGGCTGATCGGATTGCGGCAGGGGCAATCGATCCGCTGGCCCGACCGCGACGGCCATGAACGCGCCTTGTCGGTCGTCGGCGTCATCCAGCCGGCGGCGGCGACGAACTGATGCGAACCGAACGGAAACGGCCGCCGGATCGCTCCGGCGGCCGCTTCGTTCGCTGGACCCGCGGTATCAGGAACCGCGCGTCAAAAAGCCGGTAAGCTCTTCCTTGCTCACCGCGCCCGACTTGTCGGCATCGGCGGCCGTCCAGGCCTGTCCGATCCAGGTCTTCACCTGTTCCGATTCGGGATCGACCGACGGTTCGGTCGCCGTGCGCAGCTTCTTCATCCAAGCGGAAAATTCGGCCTGATTGAGATCGTTGCTCTTGTCCGCATCATAGGATGCAAACTCGCTGTTCACGATCTGCGCGACCTGCGCCGACGTCGCGGGGGTGCCCGAAGCTTCGGGCTGTGCCGTGGCTTCCCCGGCGGGTGGCGCGCTTTCGGGCATCGGTGTCGGGGCCGTCGTGGACGGATCCGACTGCTCGGTCGGCGGGGGCGCCGTCGGATCGGCGGGCGGGGTTTCCTGCGCGAAGGCGGGCATGCTTACGGCGGCGACGCCGATGATAAGCAGATGCTTCAACATGATGGTCTCCTGTTACTGCGGCGACGAATCGGGTTCGGGCGCGGGTTCGTCCTGCTTGTCCGAATCCGGATCCTGCGTCGGCGTGGTGGTGCTGTCGGGGGCGGGCTGCGCCTTCTCGGTATCCGCTTTCTGGTCGGGCTCCGGAGCCGGATCGCTCGTCGCGGGTTCCGACTGGGTCGGCGCCGGCTGATCGCTGGCGGGTTCCGTTGTCTGCGCGAGTGCGGGGAAGCTGACGGCCGCGGCACCGATTAAAAGCACGTATTTAAGCATCTAACTACTCCTGTTGCGGCGAGGGCGTTCCGACCTGCCGACTTGTGGAAGGGGCATGAGGGCAACCCGTCCGATTTGCCGAAAGTTGCGAAAGGCTGGCGATTGGCGAAACCGCCCGTCCCTGCTAGGGGGCGCCCCATCGCGTTTCCGAACGGATTCTGCGGTGCCGCCCGAAAATTGAAAAGGAAATCCGATGGTTCCCCGTTATGCCCGACCGGAAATGACCGCGATCTGGTCGCCGGAGAATCGGTTCCGCATCTGGTTCGAGATCGAGGCGCATGCCACCGACGCGCTCGCCGAGCTTGGAACGGTGCCGTCATCCGCCGCGAAAGCGCTGTGGGACTGGTGGGCCACCAGCCCCGTGATCGATGTCGCCGCGATCGACGCGATCGAGGCGGTGACCAAGCATGACGTCATCGCTTTTCTGACCTGGGTTGCGGAAAATGTCGGCGACGAAGCGCGTTTCATGCACCAGGGCATGACCAGTTCGGACGTGCTCGACACCTGCCTTGCGGTTCAGCTCAGCCAGGCGGCCGACATATTGCTCGCCGACCTCGACGCGCTGCTCGCCGCGATCAAGCGCCGTGCGCTTGAGCATAAGCACACCCCGACGATCGGCCGCAGTCACGGCATTCACGCCGAACCCGTCACCTTCGGATTGAAGCTGGCCGAGGCCTATGCCGAATTTTCGCGCTGCAAGCTCCGCCTCCAGGCCGCGCGCGCCGAGATCGCGACCTGCGCCATTTCGGGCGCGGTCGGCACCTTCGCCAATATCGACCCGCGCGTCGAAGCGCATGTCGCCGCAAAGCTCGGCCTCGCGATCGAACCCGTGTCGACGCAGGTCATCCCGCGCGATCGCCACGCGATGTTCTTCGCCGTTCTCGGCGTCGTCGCCTCGTCGATCGAACGGCTTTCGGTCGAAGTCCGTCACCTCCAGCGCACCGAAGTGCTCGAGGCCGAGGAATATTTCTCGCCGGGCCAGAAAGGCTCGTCGGCGATGCCGCACAAGCGCAACCCGGTGCTGACCGAAAATCTGACCGGCCTGGCGCGCATGGTGCGCAGCGCGGTGACTCCGGCGCTCGAGAATGTGGCGCTCTGGCACGAGCGCGACATCAGCCATTCGTCGGTCGAACGCTTCATCGGCCCCGACGCGACGATCACGCTCGACTTCGCGCTCGCGCGGCTGACCGGCGTCGTCGACAAGCTGCTCGTCTATCCCGAACGGATGCAGAAGAATCTCGATCGTATGGGCGGCCTCGTCCATTCGCAGCGCGTGCTGCTCGCGCTGACCCAGGCGGGCGCCAGCCGCGAGGACAGCTATGCGCTCGTTCAGCGCAACGCGATGAAGGTCTGGGAAAGCGACGGACAGCTGTCGCTGCTCGATCTGCTCAAGGGCGACGCCGACATCATGGCCAAGCTGTCGCTCGACGAACTGACCGCGCTGTTCGACCTTGGCTATCATATGAAGCATGTCGACACGATCTTCGACCGGGTGTTCGGCTGACGCCGTTCATCGGGGCGAAGGGCTGGAAACCCGCAACATTCTGGCATAGGGTCGTCTGGAGGCCAACCGAGGAGCAAGCCAAGTGGGAATCCTGCGGACGATCATCTGGGTCTTGCTGACCACCGTGCTGGTAATTTTCGCGATGGCGAACTGGCGCGTCGTGACCGTGACCATCTGGCCCGGCTGGGAAGCCGAAACCAAATTACCGCTCGTCATCCTCGCTTCCTTCCTGATCGGCGCGGTGCCGATGTGGGTGGCGCTGCGCACGACGCGCTGGTCGCTGAAGCGGCGGCTCGACAGCAACGAGCGGCAGCTTTCCGATCTGCGCGCGCTCGCCAACCGCCCCGTCGAACCTGCCCCCGCCGCGACACCGGTGAGCGCCGTTTCTTCCGCCCCCGCCGACCTTTTTCCGACGGACAAACCATGACATCGCCCATCTACCTCGCCATCGACACGCCCCACCTCGACGCCGCGCTGACGCTGGCGCAGAAGGTGCGGCACCATGTCGGCGGATTGAAGCTTGGCCTCGAATTCTTCTGCGCCAACGGCCATCATGGCGTCCATGAAATGGCGAAGTTCGGCCTGCCGATCTTCCTCGACCTCAAACTGCACGACATTCCCAACACCGTCGCCAAAGCGATCCAGGCGCTGCGCCCGCTCGAACCCGCGATCCTGACCATCCACGCCGCGGGCGGCCGCGCGATGATGGAGGAAGCAAAGGCGGCGGCGGGAACGGCCACCAAGGTCATCGGCGTCACCGTGCTGACCAGCCTCGACGCCCCCGATTTGGACGATATCGGCGTCGGCGGCGGTCCGCACGAGCAGGTCGTCCGGCTCGCCGCGCTCGCGCGCCAATCGGGGCTCGACGGCATCGTCTGCTCGGGCCACGAAGTGAAAGCGGCGCGCAAGGCCTGGCCCGGCGGTTTCTTCGTCGTCCCCGGCGTCCGCCCGGCGAACGGCAAGGCGGGCGACCAGAAACGCGTCGTCACCCCGGCGCAGGCGATGACCGACGGCGCCTCGATCCTGGTCGTCGGCCGCCCGATCAGCCAGTCGACCGACCCCGATCTCGCCGCGCGCGAGATCGAGGCGACGCTTTAGAAACCTGTCGCAATTCCCGTTCGTGTCGAGCGAAGTCGAGACACCCATCGAAACAGCGCAAGGTTGAGGGGCATCTCGACTTCGCTCGATGCGAACGGAGCAATGAAATTCGGAAACTATGCCCCCATTCGTCAAAATCTGCGGCCTCTCGACCCCCGAAACGCTCGACGCCGCGATCCGCCTCGGCGCGACGCATATCGGCCTCGTCCATTATGCGCCGAGCCCGCGCCACGTCGACCTCAAGACCGCGACCGACCTCCGTCAGCGCGCAGAGGGGAAGGTCAAGGTCGCGCTGCTGCTCGTGAACGCTTCGCAGCAACTCACCGGCGAAGCCCTGAGCCAGGTTCGTCCCGACATCGTCCAGTTCCACGGCAACGAAACCCCCGAATGGCTCGCGGCGGTCAAGCGGCTCGTCCCCGCGGAGGTGTGGAAGGCCGTCGGGCTCGCCGACGCCGGCACGCTCGATCGCGTCCGCAAATATGACGGCGCCGCCGACCGCATCCTGTTCGACGCGCCCGCCGCGGCGCTTCCCGGCGGCACCGGCACGCGTTTCGACTGGTCGCTGCTCAAGAATCACCGCCACAGCATCGACTGGGGTGTCGCGGGCGGGCTGACTCCCGCTAATGTCGCGCAGGCGATCGCCGAAACCGGCGCGCCGCTCGTCGATGTCTCGTCGGGTGTCGAAAGCGCGCCGGGCGTCAAGGATGTGGACAAGATCGCCGCTTTCCTTAAAGCGACGGGCCGATGACACACGCACCCAACAGCCTTCGCACCGGCCCCGACGAACGCGGCCACTTTGGCCAGTTCGGCGGCCGCTATGTCGCCGAAACGCTGATGCCGCTGATCCTCGATCTCGAGCGTCACTATCGCGCCGCGCAGGCCGACCCGGCGTTCAAGGCCGAGTTCGACTATCTGCTCAAACATTATGTCGGGCGCCCCAGCCCGCTGTGGCTCGCCGAGCGGCTGACCGCGAATCTTGGTGGCGCGAAAATCTACCTCAAGCGCGAGGATCTCAACCACACCGGCGCGCACAAGATCAACAATTGCATCGGCCAGATTCTGCTCGCCAAGCGGATGGGCAAGCAAAAGATCATCGCCGAAACCGGCGCCGGGCAACATGGTGTCGCGACCGCGACCGTCGCCGCGCTGTTCGGTCTGCCCTGCACCATCTTCATGGGCGCGGTCGATGTCGCGCGGCAACAGCCCAATGTGTTCCGCATGAAATTGCTCGGCGCCGAAGTCGTCGCGGTGGAGTCGGGCGCGAAAACCCTCAAGGACGCGATGAACGAAGCGCTGCGCCACTGGGTCGCCAACGTCCACGACACCTTCTACATCATCGGCACCGTCGCCGGCCCGCACCCCTATCCCGAGCTCGTCCGCGACTTCCAGTCGGTGATCGGCGACGAAGCGCGCGCGCAGATATTGGAGGCCGAAGGGCGCCTTCCCGACATGCTGATCGCCCCCGTGGGCGGCGGGTCGAACGCCATCGGCCTGTTCCACCCCTTCCTCGACGATGAAGGTGTCGAGATCGTCGGCGTCGAGGCCGCGGGCGAAGGCCTCGATGGCAAACACGCCGCCAGCCTCGCGGGCGGGCGCCCCGGCATCCTTCACGGCAACAAGACCTATCTGCTCCAGGACGAGGATGGCCAGATCACCGAGGCGCACAGCATTTCGGCCGGCCTCGACTATCCGGGCATCGGGCCGGAGCATAGCTGGCTCCACGACATCGGCCGCGTTCGCTACGAGCCGGTCACCGATGACGAAGCGCTGGCGAGTTTTCAGAAGCTCACCAAGCTCGAAGGCATCATCCCGGCTCTCGAAAGCGCCCACGCGATCGCCGCCGCCGAACGCATCGCGCCGACGCTCGGCAAGGACAAGGTGATCATCGTCAACTGTTCGGGCCGCGGCGACAAGGACATCTTCACGGTGGCGGATGCGCTGGGGGTGGAGCTTTAAAAGCATGAAGCTTTGGAATGCCCAGCCGTGTTCCCTCGCGAAGGCGGGGGTCCATCACCTGCCCTGGCAACATCCAGCGAGCGGCGCCGCGCCTTCCCAACATGGGAGATGGACCCCCGCCTTCGCGGGGGAACACGGCAGCTATGATATCGGCAATCTCATAATGTCGGCTCCGCTCCTCACGCCGCGATTCGAGAGAAAAGTCCTATGACCCGCTTCGCCACCACCTTCGCCAAACCGCGCCCCGCGCTCGTCACTTTCATCACCGCGGGCGACGGCGACACCGGCGCGATCCTCGATGCACTCGTCGCGGGGGGAGCCGATGTGATCGAACTCGGCATGCCCTTCACCGATCCGATGGCGGACGGTCCCGCGATCCAGGCCGCGAACCTGCGCGCGCTCGCCAAGGGGACGACGACCGCCACGATCTTCGCGATCGCCGCTGCCTTCCGCCAGCGGCACCCCAACGTTCCGCTCGTCCTGATGGGCTATGCCAATCCGATGACGATCCGCGGCGCCGACTGGTTCGCCGCCGAATGCGCCAAGGCGGGCGTCGATGGCGTGATTTGTGTCGATATTCCGTCGGAAGAGGATGCCGAACTCGGCCCGAGCCTCCGCGCTGCGGGCGTCGACCTCATCCGCCTCGCCACCCCGACCACCGATGCGGCGCGCCTGCCCGACGTGCTGAACGGCGCGGGCGGTTTCCTTTATTATGTCTCGGTCGCCGGAATCACCGGGCTTCAGCAGGCCGCGCAGGCGAGCATCGAGGATGCGGTGGCGCGCCTGAAAGCCGCCACCGACCTGCCCGTCGCGGTCGGCTTCGGTATCCGCACGCCCGAGCAGGCGGCGCAAATCGCTAAGGTCGCCGATGGCGTCGTCGTCGGGTCGGCCTTCATCGACATCATCGCCGAGCATGGCGACGCCGCCGCGCCTTATGTCGAGGCTTTCACCCGCACCCTCGCCGATGCTATCCACGGCGCAAAGGAGATCGCCGCATGAGCTGGCTCGACCGCGTCCGCAACGCCCTGCCCTTCACCGCCAAGCGCGATACCGCCGACAATCTCTGGCACAAATGCCGCCAGTGCCAGCAGATGGTGTTCGTCAAGGAATGGGAAGATAATCTCAACGTCTGCCCGCGCTGCGACCATCACGACCGCATCGGCGCCAAGGAACGTTTCGCGCAGTTGTTCGATGGCGGCCTGCACGACCTCATCGCCTCGCCGCCCGCGCCCGAAGACCCGCTGAAGTTCCGTGATACCAAGAAATATGTCGACCGTATCAAGGCGGCGCGCGCACAGACCGGCGACCGCGACGCCTATCAGAATGCGTTCGGCCGCATCTCGGGCCAGGGCGCCGTCATCGGCGTTCAGGATTTCGCCTTCATGGGTGGATCGATGGGCGTCGCGGTGGGCGAGGCCTTCGTCACCGGCGTCGAACAGGCGATCCAGCGCGGCGTCCCTTACATTGCGATCACCGCGGCGGGCGGCGCACGGATGCAGGAAGGCACGCTGTCGCTGATGCAGATGCCGCGTGCCACGGTGGCGCTTGCGCGCCTGCGCCGCGCCGGTCTTCCCTACGTGGTGCTGCTCACCGACCCGACGACCGGCGGCGTTACCGCCAGCTATGCGATGCTCGGCGATGTCCAGATCAGCGAGCCCAAGGCGCTCATCGGTTTCGCCGGCCAGCGCGTGATCGAGAATACGATCCGCGAGAAATTGCCCGAAGGGTTCCAGCGCGCCGAATATCTGCTCGACCATGGGATGATCGACATGGTCGTCCACCGCAAGCAGTTGCCCGAAACCCTCGGTCGCCTGATTGGCTATCTGGCGCCCGAAAAGGCGGCCTGATCCTTCCCGACACGTCATTGCGAGGAGCGAAGCGACGCGGCAATCCCCAGCCCTCGGCATAGTGCCATGCCGAAGGCTGGAGATTGCTTCGCTCCGCTCGCAACGACGAATATCTGTTAAGCGGTATCCGACCATGCCCGACCACGCCCACAGCTCCGATCCCGCCGTTCAGGCGCAGCTCGATCGTCTTGCGATGCTGTCGCCAGGGCGCGATATCCTTGGGCTCGACCGCATCACCGAACTCTGCGCGCGGCTCGGCAATCCACAGGACAAGCTGCCGCCGGTGCTCCATGTCGCGGGCACCAACGGCAAGGGTTCGACCTGCGCGTTCCTGCGCGCCGCGATCGAGGCGGCGGGGCTGACGGCGCACGTCTATTCGAGCCCGCATCTCGTCCGCTTCAACGAGCGCATCCGGCTCTCGGGTTCGCTGATCGACGACGCGCTGCTCGCCGCGTTGCTCGGCGAGGTGCTCGACGTCGCCGAGGGGCTTGAGGCGAGCTTTTTCGAAGTCACGACCGCCGCCGCCTTCCTCGCCTTCGCGCGAACCCCCGCCGACGCCTGCATCGTCGAGGTTGGGCTTGGCGGGCGGCTCGACGCGACGAATATCATTGCGCACCCGGCGGTCTGCGGCATCGCCTCGCTCGGCATCGACCATGAGGCCTTTCTGCTCGCGCCAGAGGACAATGTGCCGACGGCCCCGCTCGACCGCATCGCCTTTGAAAAGGCGGGCATTGCGAAGGCGGGCGCACCGCTGGTGACGCAGGCCTATCCGTCCTCGGTGCGTGCCGAAGTCGCGAAGCAGGCGGCAAAGGCAGGTGCGATGGTGATCGATCGGGGCGACGCATGGGATGCAACGACCGACGACAGCGACGTCCATTACCGCGATGCACGCGGCACGCTCCGCCTGCCGCTTCCCGCGATGACGGGTTCGCACCAGGCGGACAATGCCGCGCTCGCCGTCGCGATGCTTCGTCATCAGGCGATGCTCGCCATTCCCGAAAGCGCCTTGGCCGAGGCGATGACGCGCGCGCACTGGCCGGCGCGACTGCCGCGCCTCGACGCGGGGCCGCTGGCCGCGATGCTGCCGCCGGGCGCGGCGCTCTGGCTCGACGGCGGCCATAATCCCGATGCGGGTGCGGCGCTGGCGAAGGCGCTCGCCGGTCGCCCGTCGCTGCACGTCATCTGCGGCCTGCTCGCGAACAAGGATGCGACCGGCTTCCTGCGCCCGTTCGCCGACAAGATCGCCTCGTTTCAGGCGGTGCCGATTCCGGGACACGAGCATCATGATCCGCTCGACCTCTGCCGCCGGGTCCAAAGCGAACTGGCGATCGCCGACGTGCAGCCTTGCGATAATGTCGTGGCTGCCCTGTCCTTCGTCCGCGGCCATCGCGGCCCCGCCGATGGGCTGATCTGCGGCTCGCTCTATCTGGCGGGCGAGGTGTTGCGGGCCAATGGGCAATCGCCCGACTGACGATCAGCCGGGCGTCGCTTTTTCGTCTACCCCTTCGACCTTGCCCGCCGAACCGACCGACAGATCGACCAGTCCGGTGCGCATCATCCACCAGAAAAGCAGGATACCCGGCACCGCCGCCGCGGTGGTAAGCAGGTAGAATTGGACATAGCCGAAGCTTTCGATCAGCCCCCCCGCAGTCGTGCCGGTGACGAAGCGCCCCACGATGCTGGCCGCCGAGGAAATCAGCGCATAATGCGCCGCGGTAAAGCGCAGATCGCAAAGCGCGGAGAAATAGGCGACGACGACGACGCCGCCGATCCCGCTCGCGAAATTCTCGAACCCGATCGCGCCCGCCATGCCCCAATTGCTGTGCCCGACCGCGGCGAGCGCGGCGAAGCTGAAATTCGACACCGCCATCAGGATCAGGCTGACCAGCACCGACCGCTTCATCCCCATGCGCGAATAGAGGATGCCGCCGACGAAGATGCCGATCAGATACGCCCAGAAACCGATGCCGACGTCATAGAGGGCGATCTCGTCGTTCGTGTAGCCGAGGTCGTCGAACAGCAGGCGGAACGTCAGGTTGGCGAGCGTGTCGCCGATCTTGTGGACGAGCACGAACAGCAGCACCAGCAGCGCGCCCTCTCGCTGAAAAAATTCGACGAAGGGCCCGATGATCGATTGGATGATCGCGCTTCCGCCCTTGCGCCGCGCGGGGTCGCGGTGCCGATCGGGCTCGCCAAGCCACAGCGCGGCGACCACCGCCGGAAGCGCGAAGAGCGCGCAGGCGAGATAGGCGGCCCCCCACCCGTGCCGTGCCGCGAGGTAAAGCGCGAGCGCGCCAGCGCCCGCGGACCCGATGCGCCAGCCATATTGGCTCATCCCCGATCCGATCCCGAGTTGCGCGGGCTTCAGCGTTTCGATGCGATAGGCATCGATCACGATGTCGAAGGTCGCGCCAGCGAAACCGACGAGGATCGCCGCAATTGCGGTCTGATAGATATCGGCCTTGGGATCCTGCAGCGCAAGGTTGGCGACAGCGGCCATCACGAGCACGGCAGCGAGGATGATCCACGATACGCGCTGACCGGCCCGGCCCAGAACGGGCAAGCGAACGCCATCGACCACCCACGACCAGAGTGGCTTGAGGTTGTAGACGAGGAAGGCGAGCGTGAAGGCGGTCACCGTTTTCTTGTCGATGCCGTCCTGCGCGAGGCGCGTCGTCAGCGTCGCGCCGATCATCGCGTAGGGAAAGCCCGAGGACACGCCGAGCAGGAAAGCCGCGACGGGCGCACGCTCCAGATAGGGCCGGATGCTGTCCAGCCAGCCCCGTGGCGCCGGCGTCACGCTGTCAGCTTGCAAATTCCGCTCTCCCCTTGGCATCCGATACGCAATGCCCGACCTGATCGATCATGGCCTAAAGCGTCGGGGACAAATTGGAAGCGGCTAATTCGAAAAGCACGCCGAAGCGCCGCGGCATTACGCCGCCTCGGGTCGCCAGAAGGTGACGAGGCCGTTGACCTTGCGCGGCGCCTTTTTCTTGCAGGTTATCGTCTCGACCGCTTTCACCGCAGAAAGTAGCGCCGAGGCGCTGTGCGGCTTGCCGAGGCAGGCGACCGCGATGTCTTCGGCATCGGCGGGGCACGTGCCGGTCACCAGCAGCACCGCGATGCCGCGGTCGCGGGCAAGCCGGGCGACTTCGCGCCCCGTCATATGGCCCGCAAGACCCAGGTCGAGGACGATCGCGTCGATCTGGGTCGAGGCGATCACCGCGACCGCGGCTTCACCCGAATCGACCGTCGCGACGATGTCATAGCCGCCGTGCTTCAGCGTCCGCTCGCTATCGAACGCGACCAGCGGGTCATCCTCGATGACCAGCAAGCGCTTGATGCACGACGGGCGAGACGCGAAGAGCATATGAACTCCCTTTAAGCTCGCCATGACTCGCTCCGGCCCATCCTGCAACATCGCTTGTGCTTGCCATCGACGAAGCGACATATTTCGGGCTATGAGCGTGATCACAAAGTCACACTCTGTGTCCAAAAACGACAAGAAAGCCGCACCCGTTCCCATGACCATCCGCCGTCCACCCCGCAGCGCGCCCCGTTCGGCGCCCTCCGATGCCCCCCGCGGACGCCGTGCCGCGCGCGGAGCCGCCGCGCCGCGCAAGCCCCAGGCCGAACCCGAACACGAGGATGGCCCGCAGCGCATCGCGAAACTGCTCGCCCGCGCCGGGGTCGGATCGCGCCGCGACGTCGAGCGGATGATCGAGGAAGGCCGCATCGCGCTGAACGGCGAAGTGATCGCGCAGCCCGCGCCGCTGCTTTCCTCGCTCGACGGGCTGACCGTCGATGGCAACCCGGTCGAAAAACCCGTCTCGACCCGCCTCTATCGTTTCTACAAGCCCGTCGGCTGCCTGACCGCGGCGCGCGACCCAAAGGGCCGCAAGACGATTTATGACGTGATGCCCAAGGGCCTGCCGCGCCTGATGCCGGTCGGGCGGCTCGATTATAATACCGAAGGCCTGCTGCTCCTCACCAACGACGGCGAATTCAAACGCCAGCTCGAACTGCCCGCGAGCGGGGTCGAGCGCACCTATCGCGCGCGCGCCTTTGGCGACATCAGCCAGGCGCAGCTCGAAGAACTCGTCCTCGGCATCGAGATCGACGGCATTCGCTATGGCAAGATCGACGCCAATCTCGAACGCCGCACCGGCCGCAACCAGTGGATCGAGATGACGCTGACCGAGGGCAAGAACCGCGAAGTTCGCCGCGTCCTCGAACATCTCGGCCTCCAGGTCAGCCGCCTCATCCGCACCCGCTACGGGCAGTTTACCGTCGAGGAACTCGATGTGGGGCAGGTCGAGGTCGTCGCACGCGACGCGCTGTTCCAGTTCCGGCGTCGGCTCGGCTGATGCGCGTCATCGCCGGCGAATGGCGCGGCCGCAAACTGGTCGCACCGCGGAATGACGCGACGCGCCCCACCGCCGACCGCACGCGCGAGACGCTCTTCTCGATGCTGACGAGCCGCGTGGGCAGTTTCGAGGGACTCTATGTCGCCGACCTTTTCGCGGGGTCGGGGGCGCTCGGCATCGAAGCGCTGTCGCGCGGTGCCGCGCATTGCCTGTTCGGCGAGCAGGACCGCGACGCGCTCGACGCACTGCGGAGCAATCTCGCGGCGCTCGGTGCGGCGCCGCGCGCCGATGTTCGCGCCGGATCGGTTCTCGCGCTCGGCCCCGCGCGGCGCAGCTTCGATCTGCTGCTGATCGACGCGCCGTATGAGACTGGCGCGGGCAGCGTTGCGCTCGACAAGCTGAACCGGCTCGGCTGGATCGGCCCCGAAAGCTGGGTTTCGATCGAGACCGGCGGCAAGGAAGCCGTCGAAGTCGCGGGGTTCGCGATCGACGCCGAGCGCCGCGTCGGCAAGGCGAAGCTGACGATATTGCGCCCCGAATAGCGGTGTTTCGCTATTCGGCGGCTTTGCCCCGCACCATCCGCAACCCGATCCAGCTCACGACCCCGGCGAGCGCGAGATACAGCCCCACCACGTCGGTTCCGCGCCAATCGCTCAAGGCCTGCGCGATGATCGGCGCGAGCGCGCCGCCCAATATGCCGCCGGCGTTGAAGGTCACCGATGCGCCGGTATAGCGCACGCGCACCGGGAACAGCGCGGTCAGCCAGCTTCCGAGCGGACCATAGACCAGGCCCATCACGAACAGCGCCGACGCGAGCCCGGCGAAGATGATCGGCCAGCTTCCCGACGCAAGCGACGGCCCGAACAGCAAGCCGATGAGGATCGTCGCGCCGCATCCCCAGGTCAGCACGCGCTGCGGGCTCGACGCATCGCTCGCATAGCCCGCGAATATGATACCGCCCGCCATGAACAGGATCGCGCCGAGCTGGACGAGCAGGAAGGTCTCCTTCGGATAACCGAGCGTCGTCGTCCCGTGCGCGAGCGCGAAACTGGTCGCGAGATAGAAGATCGCGAAACAGGCGACGACCGCGAAGGTGCCCGCGAACGTCGTGACGAGATGATGGCGAAACAGCTCGCCGAGCGGAATGGCGACCGGCGCCTCCTTCTCCAGCGCCGCGGCAAAATCCGGCGTCTCGCCGATCTTCAGCCGCACCCACAGCCCCAGGGCGACAAGCACCGCCGAAAAGAGAAAGGGGATTCGCCAGCCCCAGCGGGCGAAATCGGCGTCGCTCAAAAACACTCCGAGCAGCAGGAACAGTCCGTTTGCGGCGATAAAGCCGACCGGCGCGCCCAATTGCGGGAACATGCCGAAGCGCGACTTCCATCCGGGCGGCGCATTTTCGACCGCGAGCAGCGCCGCGCCGCCCCATTCACCGCCGAGCCCCAGCCCTTGCCCGAACCGCAGGATGCAGAGCAGCAGCGGCGCGACCCAGCCGACCATCGCATAGGTGGGCAGGAAGGCGATCAGCAGCGTCGACGCGCCCATCAGCATCAGCGAGGCGACCAGCGTTGACTTGCGCCCGATGCGGTCGCCATAATGACCAAAGACGATCGCGCCCACCGGCCGCGCCAGAAAGGCGAGCCCGAAACTCATGAAGCTGAACATCAGCTGCGCCGACGGCGATTCGGCGGGAAAGAAGAGCGGCCCGATCACCAGCGCCGCGGCGGTGGCATAGATATAGAAATCATAAAATTCGACCGCGGTGCCGACAAGGCTCGCGGTCAGGATGCGCCGGTTCGCGCGATAGGGTGCCAAATCCACGGGCAACGTCCCTTCCCTTGTTTCGTCGGCTTTTCGTCGGCGCCGCTTTGGACGGATTGGACGGGGTTGCGCAAGGCGGAATAGCGGCGGGGAGAATGCCTGCGGAATAATATGCAAAGATCCGTCGCCCCCGCCTTCGCGGGGGTGACGGTCATTTTGCGCGTTCAGATGGTTGGCGAAACGGTTTCAGCCACGGTAGAGGCAATCCCATGACCGCATATAATCAGATCGGCATCGTTGGCGCGGGCCGCGTCGCGCAGGCGCTGGCGCTTGCTCTCACGCAGCATTCGGTCCGGCGGCCGCTGCTGTGGACGCGATCGCCTGACAAGGCCCGCGCCGTCGCCCACGCGGTTGCAGCGCCGCGGCTGAACGATCTCGCAAGCGGCTGCGATGTCATCGCTATCGCGGTCTCCGACGACGCACTCGAAGCCGTAGCTGCCGACCTCGCGGCCGCCTTGCCCGCGCGTGCCGCGCCCTTCGTTTTTCACGTCAGCGGCGCCAGCGGCGCCGCGATCCTCGATCCGCTGCGCGACGTTGGAGCGCTGACCGCGGCGATCCATCCAGCGATGACCTTTACCGGCGATGCGCGAAGCGAGGTCGAGCGCATGGCGCGGGCGCGCTTCGCGATCACGGGTTCCTCGCCGCAGGCCAGCGACGCCGCGCGGCAGATCGTCGGTCTGCTCGGCGGCATCGCGGTCGACATAAAGGAGGAACGCCGCCCGCTCTATCATGCCGCGCTCTGCCACGCCTCCAACCATCTGGTGACGGTGATGACGGGCGCGTCGCACGCGCTGACCGCGGCGGGGGTCGACGACCCCGCGGCGCTGCTTGCGCCCCTTGTTCGCGCGGCGCTCGAAAACAGCCTGGAACGCGGCTTCGCGGCCTTGTCGGGGCCGCTGCTGCGCGGGGACGACCAGACCGTCGCGGGGCATCTGGCCGCGCTCACCGCCCATTGCCCCGACCTGCTTCCCGCCTATCGCGCGATGGCGCTTGCGACGCTCGACGAATTGGGGCGGCGCGAGCCGTCGAGGCTTCGCCGCGCACTGGACAGCACCGCCGCTGTTCCCTAATCGTTCGCGCGTGAACACGCCCATTGCTCCTTTACCCGACGCATCGGATCCGCCCTACCTGCGCGGTCTCAACGGTCCGCAGCGGCAAGCGGTGCTGACGACCGAGGGGCCGGTGCTGATGCTCGCGGGCGCGGGCACCGGCAAGACCGCGGCGCTGACCGCCCGCCTCGCTCACATCATCGCGACGCGCCGCGCCTGGCCGTCCGAGATTCTCGCCGTCACCTTCACCAACAAGGCGGCGCGCGAGATGCGCGAGCGGATCGGGCGGATGATCGGCGACGCGGTCGAGGGGATGCCGTGGCTCGGCACCTTTCACAGCATCGCGGCGAAGATGCTCCGCCGTCACGCCGAACTGGTCGGGCTGCAAAGCAATTTCACCATCCTCGACACCGACGACCAGCTTCGCGTGCTCAAACAGCTCATCCAGGCCGAGGGGCTCGACGAAAAACGCTGGCCGGCGCGCCAGCTTGCCGGGCTGATCGACAAATGGAAGAACCGCGGCCTCGTGCCGGGCGACCTCGATGCCGCCGACCGCGAAGCCTATGCCGATGGCAAGGGCCAGCATTTCTACGCCCTCTACCAGGCCCGGCTGAAAACGCTGAATGCCTGCGATTTCGGCGACCTGCTGCTCCACATGCTGGTGATCCTGAAAACCCACCGCGACGTGCTCGAACATTTTCAGAACCGCTTCAAATATATCCTCGTCGACGAATATCAGGACACCAACGCCAGCCAATATCTCTGGCTCCGCCTGCTGGCGCAGACCCGGAAGAATATCTGCTGCGTCGGCGACGACGACCAGTCGATCTATTCATGGCGCGGCGCCGAGGTGGCGAACATCCTGCGCTTTGAAAAGGATTTCCCCGGCGCGACGGTGATCCGCCTCGAACAAAATTATCGCTCGACCCCGCAAATCCTTGCCGCCGCTTCGGCGCTGATCGCGCAGAATTCGGACCGGCTCGGCAAGACGCTGTGGACCGACCTTGAACCCGGCGACAAGCTGCGCGTCGTCGGCGTATGGGACGGGCCGGAGGAAGCGCGGCGGATCGGCGAGGAGCTGGAAACGCTCCAGCACCGCAAGATCAGCCTCGACCGCACCGCCATCCTCGTCCGCGCCCAGTTCCAGACGCGCGAGTTCGAGGATCGCTTTATCGCGATCGGCATGCCCTATCGTATCGTCGGCGGCTATCGCTTCTACGAACGCGCCGAAATCCGCGACGCGCTCGCCTATCTGCGCCTTGTCCAGTCGCCCGCCGACGATCTGGCGTTCGAGCGCATCGTCAACGTCCCCAAGCGCGGGCTCGGCGACAAGGCGCTCGCGCGTATCCATCAATATGCACGGCATGAGCGCGCGCCGCTGTTCCACGCCGCGGCCCGGATTACCGAGACCGACGAGCTGACCCCGCAGGCGCGGCGCCAGCTCGCGAACTTCGTTGCACTGATGCGCGGTTGGCAGGGCAAGGCGAACGCGCTGTCGCACCCCGAACTGACTCAGCTCATCCTCGACGAATCGGGCTATACCGCGATGCTCCAGGCCGATCGCAGCGTCGAGGCGGCGGGGCGGCTCGAGAATCTCTCCGAACTCGTCCGGGCGATGGAGGAGTATGAAACGCTCGAAGAATTCCTCGAGCATGTCAGCCTCGTCATGGATCGCGATCAGAATGACGACACCGAAACCGTCACGATCATGACGATCCACGCGGCGAAGGGCCTCGAATTCGATCATGTCTTCCTTGCCGGCTGGGAAGATGGCGTCTTCCCCTCGCAGCGTTCGATGGACGAAGGCGGCACCGCGAGCCTCGAGGAGGAACGCCGCCTCGCCTATGTCGCCATCACCCGCGCCCGCCAGCGCGCGACCATCTATCACGCCGCCAACCGCCGCATCTACGGCCAGTGGATGAGCAGCATCCCCAGCCGCTTCATCGGCGAAATCCCGCCCGAGCATGTCGACAGCGAAAACAGCTTCGGCGGCGGGGCCAGCCTGTGGCGCGCCAATTGGTCGGCGCAGGGCGACCCCTTCGCGCATGTCGCGGAGCGCAACCCCGCGCGCACGATGACGCGCGGCCCGGCGTGGCAGCGCGCGGTCGCCTCTTCATCGACCGTCACGCGCGCCCCCGTCCCCAGCGAGCGCGCGCCTGCCGCTTCGGTCGGTGCGAAACCGCGCTCCGATCTCGCGATCGGGATGCGCGTGTTTCATGAGAAATTCGGTTACGGCGAAATCATGGATGTCGACGGCAACAAGCTGGAGGTCGAATTCGATCAGGCAGGCAGCAAACGGGTTCTGGACAGCTTTGTGCAAGCCGCCTGAATTTTATTGTCAACTACATTACTTATGATATGTCACCCCACGCGGCCAACGAGTCGCGTTTTGGGAGAGTATCTATGCAAAATAAGCTCTTAGCGGGCGCGATGGCGCTCGCCCTTGTCGGCTGCTCCGAACAATCAGCCGACGATGCCGCATCGAATGACATCCCTTCCGCCGCAGCAACGAGCGAAGCCGACAGCGCGGCCGATGCCGCCCGCACGCCCCGGATCGGCATGGAGGCCGCGCCCGGCGTCGCTTTCGATTATTCCTATATATTTCGCCTTGCCGACGATCGCATCTCGAAGGTTCAGGAGCAGCATGCCGCCGCCTGCGAAACGCTTGGCGTCCAGCGTTGCCGCATTGTCGATGTCCGCTATCAACTCACCGACGAAAAGCTCGTCGAGGCGCAGACCCAGTTCAAGCTCGACCCCGGCATCGCGCGCAAATTCGGTGCGGGCGCCATAGCGAGCGTTGAAAAAGCCGAAGGCGTTTTGGCCGATGCCAGCATCGCGGGCGAAGATGTCGGCACACAAATCCTCGCCTCGCAGCAACGAAGCGCGGGTTCGGAGGCCGAAATTGCGCGGCTCGAACAACGGTTGAAATCGGGCGGGCTCGACAAGCGCGAGCGCGCTGAAATTCTTGCGCAGATCGGCCAGCTACGCGGACAAGTCGGCGACGAACGCCAAAACCGTCGCAGCGGCGAAGCGCGGATCGCATGGACGAGCGTCGCCTTCAATTATGTCAGCGACGGCGGGCTGCCCGGCATCGGCCGCGAAAACCCCTTCGCCAATGCGGGCGAGACCCTGATGCGCAGCGGCGGCACCGCGTTGACCTTCGTTCTGACGCTGGGTGCGGCCATCTTGCCATGGGGCATAGTCGCCGCGCTGATCATCGCCTTCTGGCGCAGCCGCTTCCTTGTCGCCGTCCGCCGCCAGCTTCGGGGCGAAACCTCCGAGGCGCGCGATCCTGTCGTCCCGCCCGCAAGCTGACACCGACAGGGCGTCGCTTGCAAAGGGCCGGTGCGACGTTATGGCTTTGGTCATGACGGGGCAGACGACATGGCTGGACCAGGCACGCGACGCCCATCGCCGTGACGATGTCGCGGCGGAAACGGCCATACTCGACACCGCGATCCGCGCCGACCGCGGGAATATTGCGGCACAGCTGGCAATGGCGGAGCTTAAACGCCGCCTGGGGGACGAGCGCGCGGCGGGCAGTTTCTATCGCCTCGCGCTCGGCACGGCGACGCAAGCCCAGAATGTGCCCCCCGCCCTGCATCCCGGCCTTCAGCGCGCCGAACAATTTCTTGCCGCGACCGAACGCACCTTCGCCGATCATCTGCTCGGCCAGTTGCGCGAGGCGGGGATCGACACGCGGTCGGCCAGCCCGCGCGTGGCCGAAGCCTTGCGCATGCTGGCCGGCGAACAACCGCTCTATCTGCAACAGCCGAGCATGTTCTATTTCCCCGGTCTGGCGCAGCGCCCCTTCTTCGACCGCGCCGATTTCGAATGGGTTCCGGCGGTCGAGGCAGCGACCGATGCGATCCGCGCCGAATTACTGGTGCTGATCGACCAATCCGCCGACCGGTTCGCGCCCTATGTCACCGCCAGCGCCGACCGGCCGCCGCCGAACAACCCACTGCTCGACAAGCCCGACTGGGGGGCGGCGTGGCTATGGAAGGACGGCGTCGTCGCCGAAGGCATGGCGGACCTTTGCCCACAGACGCTCGCGGCGCTGGCCCATGCGCCGCAGCCGGTGATTCCGGGCCGTGCGCCCCTCGCCCTTTTTTCGCGACTGACCCCCGGCACGCACATCCAGCCGCATCATGGCATGCTCAATACGCGGTTGATCTGTCACCTGCCGTTGGTCATTCCCGATGGCTGCGGCCTGCGGGTCGGCGCCAAGACCCGCGAATGGCATATGGGCGAGTTGACGATATTCGACGACAGCTTCGAGCATGAAGCCTGGAATCGCGGCGCCAGCGACCGCAGCGTGCTGCTGTTCGAAATCTGGCGCCCCGATATCGACGCCGACGAGCGCGGCCAGTTGGCGCGCATCTTCGCGGCGATCGACACTTATGGCGAAGCATAAGGTTTTTCGAGAAAGAGACGAACCCGATTGATTTCGGGTCTAGCCGCCGCGCGCCTCGATCCGCGCCAGCGCGCGCTGGGCATAGGATTTCAGACGATTGTTTTGCGGATAGAGGCGCGGCGCCGCTGGGTTCAGCCCGCGCGCGCGCAACCGGCGGTTGAACCGGCAGGCATCGGCATGGTGAAAGCTCCACTCGCTGCGCCACGTCAGCGACAGCGATACCGAAACATCGTCGTGCGTCTGGACCCAGTGCGGCGCGAGTATGGGGACATAGATCGCCTCGCCCGGCGAAATGTCGATGGCCCGCCCCCGCGCCGCCCATTCGTCGCGCCAGGGCAGGTTACGCGGCCCCCCGGCAAAATATTGCTCGAAGAAGGGCTGGCCGATGATGTCCGGATCGGCGGGCGGAAACAGCGTCATCGTCTTCGACCCGCGCGCCTGGAACAATATATTATATTCGGGGTCGAAATGCAGCGGGGTCACCGCCCGCGGAGAGGAGATGAAGATAAAGCCTTCCAGACGCATCATCGCCCCCGTGCGGGGTTCGACCACCGGCTCGATCTCGGCCAGCACCTCGCGCATCAGGGCGGCGTAGGCCGCGTCCTGATCGACGGTCTTGAGCAAGACCCACGATCCGCATTCATCGATCCGCGCAATCGTATCCGCCACCGAAAGGCCGTTGGCGGGAATATCGGCATTGCGGATACCCAGCGGCAGATCGACCGCCGCATTATGCTCCAGGCTTTCGGGACGCAGCCGACCGGCAAGCTCCAGCAAGGCGCCGAGTTCCAGCAACGGATGACCGGCAATCTGGTGCGTCAGATGCGTCGGCACGCCAGGGTAGGCCGCGTTGAAGGCCGCATGCGCATCGCTGGAAAAGATCGGACCCACCATGCGTCTCGCCTACGGCATCCAGGTAAAACAATGGTTAGGGCCAAAAGGTCGCTGGTGGAGCCGAGGGGAATCGAACCCCTGACCTCTGCAGTGCGATTGCAGCGCTCTCCCATCTGAGCTACGGCCCCGCGACCGGGCGGCTCTTAGCGATACTGGTTGACAGTGGCAACGGCTTTTCTGACGATTGTCGCCGCGACCGGAAAAATTGGGGAGTGGGGACTATGAGCAAGGCCTGGCATTTGATCCGCCGTCCGCAAGGACTGCCGTCGCGGGACGATTTCGCGCTGCGCGAGCTTCCCGACGAACCGCTCGAAGCCGACCAGCTTCGCATCCGCAACCTCTGGCTCTCGGTCGATCCCTATATGCGCGGGCGAATGAACGACGCGAAAAGCTATGCGGCGGGATTCCAGCTCGACCAGCCGATGACCGGCGGCGCGATCGGCGAGGTGCTTGAAAGCCGGATGGAGGGTTTCGCCCCCGGCGACCTGATCCTCCATATGGGCGGCTGGCGCGACGGCGGGATCATCGGGCTCGACATGATGCCGAACAGGCTGCCCGCCGACCTGCTGGCGACGGGCCTTTCGCCGCAGACCTTTCTCCACAATATGGGTCTGACCGGCGGAACGGCCTGGATCGGCCTGCTCCGCATCGCGGCGGCCAGGCCCGGCGACACGGTCTTCGTTTCAGCGGCGGCGGGCGCGGTCGGTTCGGCCGTGGTCCAGATCGCCAAGGCGCGCGAGATGACGGTCATCGGCTCGGCGGGCGGCGCGGAAAAAGGCCGGTGGGTCGATGACCTCGGCGCCGATGCGGTGATCGACTACAAGGCCGGCCCCGTCTTGCCACAGCTTGCCGCGGCGCTCGAACGGCTCGGCAAGCCGGGGATCGACGTCTATTTCGACAATGTCGGTGGCGAGCATCTCGACGCCGCTTTCGCGACCGCCAATGATTTCGCGCGCTTCGCGATCTGCGGAATGATCGATGTCTACAACGACGGCAAGGCGCAGGAGATGAGCTATCTGGTCCGCACCATCCCGGCGCGCATCCGCATGGAAGGCTTTATCTACACCGACCAGTTCATCGATTGCGCCGAGGAATTCTACGCCGATATGGGTGGGCTGATCGCAAGCGGCGCCGTCCTGATGCGCGAGACGGTGCGCGACGGGCTGGACGCGGCGCCGGACGCATTCCTCGGCCTGTTTTCCGGCGAGAATATCGGCAAGATGCTCGTCCGGTTGTAAAGCAAGGCGCGTCCATTGACAGCCGTCGCCCCCGCGAAGGCGGGGGCCGCTGTCAGTTTCCGCAGCGATGGAGAGCAAGGCCGATTGCGGCCCCCGCCTTCGCGGGGGCGACGGCCATGTCAGTTCCCGAAACCGACCGACAGGAATCCCGGCATCGGACCGTTCCAGCCATCGTCGGGACCGTCATCGTCCTGCCGCGACGCCGGCGCGGGCTTGCGGCTTTCGGCCTTCTTCGGCGCCGATGCGGGTGCCGGCGCAGGCTTCGCCGGCTTCGCCGGCTTCTCGGCGCGCTTAGGCTCCTTGTCGCCCTTCGGTTCCGAACGACGTCCGCGTTCGGAGCGGGCACCGCGTCGCGGTTCGCGCTGCTCGTCGTTTTCGCGCTCGGGCCGCGCATCCGCAGCCTTGCCCGTGCCGTGAACCGGGATTTGGTAGCCGGTCAGCTTCTGGATATTGTCGATCGCTTCGTCGTCCGACGGTGTCACCAGCGTGAAGGCCCTGCCCTGAGCGCCCGCGCGGCCCGTGCGGCCGATGCGGTGGACATAGTCGTCGGGGTGCCAGGGCGCATCGAAATTGAAGACGTGGCTGACGCCCTTTACGTCGAGCCCGCGCGCGGCGACGTCCGATGCGACCAATATGTTGATCGTCCCCGCCTTGAAGCGGTCGAGTTCGGCGATGCGGCTCGACTGGTCCATGTCGCCGTGGATTTCACCGGCCTTGTAGCCGTAACGCTGAAGCGATTTCGCGAGGTCGCGCACCGTCGTCTTGCGGTTGCAAAAGATGATCGCGGTGCCGACGTTCTCGGATTCGATCAGGGCGCGAACCGTGTCGCGCTTGCCGCGCTCCGACGTCTTGACCACGAATTGCTCGATATTCTCGTTGCGGCTTGCCGGACGCGCGACCTCGATCGTTTTCGGATTCGAGAGGAACTTGTCCGCCAGCTTCTTGATCGGCGGCGGCATCGTCGCCGAAAAAAGCAGCGTCTGGCGATTCGCCGGCAGCTTGGTGCAGATATTTTCGATATCGGGGATGAAGCCCATGTCGAGCATGCGGTCGGCTTCGTCGATCACGAGCAGATTGCAACCGGTGAGCAGGATCTTGCCGCGCTCGAACAGATCCATCAGGCGGCCCGGTGTCGCGATGAGAACGTCGACGCCCTTTTCGAGCGCCTTGACCTGATCGCCCATCTGCACGCCGCCGATCAGCAGCGCCATCGACAGCTTGTGATACTTGCCGTAATTTTCAAAATTCTCCGCGACTTGCGCCGCCAATTCGCGCGTCGGCTCGAGGATGAGCGAGCGCGGCATCCGCGCGCGAGCACGGCCGTGGGCGAGAATGTCGATCATCGGCAGCACGAAGGACGCGGTCTTGCCCGTCCCTGTCTGCGCGATGCCGATCATGTCGCGCATCATCAGCACCGAAGGGATCGCGCCAGCCTGGATCGGCGTCGGCTCGTCATAGCCCGACTCGGTCACGGCACGCAAAAGTTCATCGGAAAGGCCGAGGTCGGCAAATTTCATAAGGGCAAAGTGTCCGGAAAAAGGGTTCAGCACGGCGACCCGCGAGCGCCATCGCTGCGGCGCCCTTGCGGAAGTGGGGACGAAAAGTCAAGGAAAGGCGTTGATTGCCGCGATCAATCGTCGTCGCGCACGACGGGAACCAGCAGGCGGAATTTCTTGATCTGGCATTTGGCGCCAGTTCGGGCGTGAATCTCGTCCCGATCCTCGCAAAGCTGCCCATCCTTGGTGCCTTGCATATAGAAGCCCGCGTAGAAATCGAGCCCGCGGCACCCGCGGTTAAGCTCGGCGCGCAGGCGCTGCCTCTGGCGCGTGATCAGGTCGATGCTGTCATGCTCGGTCGCCTGCATCCCCATGATATTCCGCATGGCGACGCATTTCGGGGCCTTTTTTTCCTTCCACTCGACCGGAATCTGCCGAGTCCGCGCCTGAGGCGCAGGAGCGGCGGAAAAATTGTTCAGCGGCGAGCGCTGCGCCGGAACACGGATGATCAGCCGCTGCTCGATCACCATCTGCCAAAAGCCCGCGGTCGACTCCCCCGGCGCCGGAATCGACAGGGTGACGAGGGGTTCGGGCGGAGTCGACGACATCGCCGTGTCCGCGGCGGGCGCCCAGATCATCGCCAGCAGGGCGGCGAGGGTCAGCACGGCTGCGCTGCCGTCCTTCCGGCGCCCTGACAGAAGATGATGTCCACCCGCAACTCCCGCTTCGATGCTGGACGAAAAGCCGTCAATCGTCCATCGCCCCCTTTAACGCCCCTGATTGAACATCAAATGAATTGCTGTCGAGACCCCTATGGTCGGCCGATATCGATTTTCCGGAGTTCCGCCATGCCGCATCCCCCTTCTCCCGCGCTGCTCGCGAAGCTCGCCGAGCTTTTGGGACCAAAGGGTTTCAGCACCGAGCCCGACGTCCTGGCGCCGTGGCTTACCGACTGGCGCGGCAAATATCACGGGCAAGCAGCCGCCATGCTGTCGCCCGCGACCACTGCGGAGGTCGCCGCGGTGGTCGGCCTCTGCGCAGCCGAAGGCGTCGCGCTCGTCCCGCAGGGGGGCAACAGCGGCATGGTCGGCGGCGCGACGCCCGATGCGTCGGGGCAGCAATTGCTGCTGAGCCTGCGGCGCATGAACCGGATCCGGACGCTCGACACGACGGCCCGGATCGTCGTCGCCGAAGCGGGCGTCATCCTCGAAAATCTTCACCACACCGTACTCGACAAAGGGCTGCGTTTCCCGCTGACGCTGGGCGGCAAGGGGTCGGCGACGGTCGGCGGGCTCGTCTCGACCAACGCGGGCGGAACCCAGGTGCTGCGCCACGGCACGATGCGCGCACTCGTCGCGGGGATCGAGGCGGTGCTGCCTGACGGCCGCATCTTCGAGGGACTCGCGCCGCTCAAGAAGGATAATCGCGGCTATGATCTGCGCCATCTGTTCTGCGGTGCCGAAGGCACGCTGGGGGTGGTGACCGCGGCGAGCCTGCACCTCGTTCCCGCCAGCGCGGCGCGCCAGACGGCCTGGATCGGTCTCGATTCGCCCGACGCCGCGCTGTTGCTGCTCCGCCGCCTCGACGCGGCGCTCGGCGACGCGCTCGAAGGGTTCGAGATCGTGTCGAACCCGGTCCTCGACGCGGTGCTGCGCCACATTCCCCAGACCCGCCGTCCGCTCGCCCAACCCAGCCCATGGTATGCGCTTGTCGAGCTGGCGGGGGACGATTCCTCCGCGCTCGGCGAACAGCTGGAACGCGAACTGGCGGCGGCGCTGGACGCCGACCTGATCCACGATGTCGCACTGGCAAAGAACGACCGGGAAAGCGAGGATTTCTGGCGCCTTCGCGATTCCATCTCGGAGGCCGAGCGCGCCGAAGGCCCGGCGTTGCAGCATGATATCAGCGTTCCGGTCGACCTGATGCCGCGCTTCATCGCCGATAACCCTGCCCGGCTCGCCGCCGTCTTTCCGGGCATCCGTACCGCTTCGTTCGGACATCTGGGCGACGGCAACATCCATTATCATGTCCAGCCGCCCGAACGCGCCGACGGCGCCGCGTGGCTCGCCGAACATGGCGCGGCGGCGAGCCGGCTCGTCTACGCCCATGTCGTCGAACTCGGCGGTTCGATTTCGGCCGAGCATGGCATCGGGCAGTTGAAGCGCGACATATTGGCCGAACTCGACAGTCCGGCGCGGCTGGCTGCGCTCCACGGAATCAAGACGGGACTCGACCCCGCCGGATTGTTCAATCCGGGGAAACTGATCGGCTGATTGCGACGCCGCCCCGCACCATCGCCCCTTGCGCCGCGCTGCACCTGCCAATATGGCGCGCCATCAGTCCTTTTGCCTCGACACCCTCGGGGCGCACGATCCGGAGTTTCGCCATGGCCACCGCGCCCGCCAACAATCTGCCGATTTTCTATAATGATCTGGTTCCGCTTTCGAGCGTCGATCATGCCGATTTCCGTGCCCGCCCGCTCGACAATGCGGGATTTCTCGTCAACCAGCATGCGGTGCCGCTGACCTCGGACGAGTTCGTGTCGGCATGCCGTTTCTATCCAATCGTCTTTTCGGCGGGCGAGAATCCGGTGCCGCTGGCGCTGATGGGCCTCAACGAAGGCGTGAACACCTTCGTCGACAGCGACGGCAAGCTGCTCAACCCGGTCTATGTCCCGGCCTATATCCGCCGCTATCCCTTCCTCCTCGCGCGGCTCACCCCCGACAGCGAGGATCTGTCGCTGTGCTTCGACCCGACGTCGGCCGCGATCGGCAAATATGAGGACGGCGACGTCTTGTTCGAAGATGGCAAGCCGACCGAGCCGGTCAACGCCATCCTCGAATTCTGCAAGAATTTCGAGGAAGCGGGCCAGCGCACCGGGTTTTTCATGGAAGAGCTCAAGAAGGCCGACCTGCTGATGGACGGCGAAGTCGCGATCCAGCCCGAGGGCAGCGACAAGCCCTATGTCTATCGCGGTTTCCAGATGGTCGACGAGAACAAGCTGCGCGACCTGCGCGGCGATGTGCTCCGCAAGATGATGCAGAACGGTATTCTCGGCCTGGTCTTCGCCCACCTCTTTTCGCTTCAACTGATGCGCGAAGTCTTCGCCGAGCAGGTGAAGGCGGGTAAGGTGCCCGAACTGATCCAGGTTCCGGCGGTCTGATAGGAATAGATATGGCCACCATCGTCGCCGCCGGAACCACCGCCGATCCGCGCTATACGAAGGTGGCCATATGGCTGCACTGGCTGATCGGCCTCGCGGTGATCACCAATATCGGCCTCGCCATGCTGACTGAAGGTCTGCCGCGCGAGACGCACCACGCGGCGATGGGGATTCACAAGGCGATTGGCATAACAATTCTCATGCTGACGCTTCTGCGTATCCTGTGGCGCCTCGGCCACCGGGCGCCGCCGCTCCCCGCGAACACGCCTTCATGGGAAAAATGGACGAGCCGGGTCGTGCATTTCCTATTCTACGCGCTGCTGATCCTGCTGCCTTTGTCGGGATGGGTCTGGATGTCGGCGGCGGGCAGCCCGGTCGATATTTTCGGCCTGTTCACGATTCCGCCGATCGCCGCACCCGACAAGGCGTTCGCCGATGTGATGCACGAACGGCACGAGGTGATGGGCCTGACCATGCTCGCGCTCGTCGTCATCCATCTGCTGGCGGTGGTGAAGCATCAGTTCATCGACCGGAACCGGCAGTTGTCGCGGATGAACCCCTTTTGACGCCTCGCGCCAAAAGTTCAGAAATCGATCGCGAGGCCTTTAAGCTCCCAGTCGCCATAGCGCACCGGGTCGCGCCCTCCGGGCTGATCCTCGGCCCGGTCTTCGCGCATCGGCTCGGGCTGCGGCAGCGGACTGTTCGTCCAATGGACGGGCGGCCTGATATGCGCCGGGCGCTGGGTCGCTCGGCGAGTCCCGCCCATATCGTTCGATGTGCTGCTTCCGGTCATGATCGAACCGCCATAGGATATCCCTTGCCTTTCGCCAACCACCTCCATGGCTGATCGTCGCCCTCGCCGGGGGCGCGGACCCGCTGAAGCCGATCCGCCGGGCACGGCATCGCGGCGCGCCGCGCTTCGCCTGCTCGACGCCGTTCTGCGCCGCGGCGACCCGCTCGACATCGCCGCGCACGCCGCAACGCAGGGCTTGCCGCCCGCCGACCGGGCGTTCGCGATCGCCATCGCATCCGAAACCTTGCGCTGGATGGGGGACATCGACGCGCTGATCGATGGCGCGACGTCGCAGGTGTTGGCCGATGATGTGAAGTCGCGCACGGTGCTGCGGCTGGCGCTGGCGCAATTGCTCATCCTCAAGACTTCGCCGCACGCCGTGGTGTCCACCGCCCTTCCGCTCGTCGCGGGCGGCCCGCGCCGCCTCGTTCACGCGCTCCTGTCGCGCGCCCAGCAGGAGGAGTGGAGCCTGCCCGAAAGCGCCAACCTGCCCGAAGCGGTCGCCGAGCGCTGGGCCGATCAATGGGGCGATGCCATCGTCGCCGCCGCGGCCGCGGCATGGAGCGGGCCGCCGCCGATCGACCTCAGCTTTGCGGCCGAACCAGGCGACGAGGAATGGGCCGATGCGGCCGTGCTCGCCCCGCTGCATCGCCGCCTGCCGCGCGGCCAGGCGATCGAGGCGATGCCCGGATTCCGCGAGGGCGGATGGTGGGTGCAGGATCTCGCGGCCAGCCTCCCCGCGCGGCTGCTCGGTGCGGGGAACGGGCGTCGGCTGCTCGACCTCTGCGCCGCACCGGGCGGCAAGACGATGCAATTGGCAGCGGCGGGCTGGGACGTCGTCGCCGTCGATTCGAGCGCGAAGCGGCTGGAGCGCCTTTCGGACAATCTGGCGCGCACCGCCCTCTCCGCCGACGTCGTGCAGGGCGATATCCGTACATGGGAGCCCGACGCATCGGCCGAAGCCGTCCTGCTCGACGCGCCCTGCTCGGCAACCGGCATTTTCCGCCGCCACCCCGATGTGCTGCACCGGATCGAGCCGCGCCAGATTGACGAGTTGGCGGAATTGCAGGGCGAATTGCTCGCCCGCGCCGCACAATGGGTCACGCCCGGCGGCACTTTGCTCTATGCGACCTGCTCGCTCGAGCGCGCCGAGGGAGAGGACCAGGTCGCCGCCTTTCTCGACTGGCATCGCGATTGGACCATCGATCCGGTAACGCCCGAGGAACTGCCCGCCGGCATCATCCCCGACGACAGCGGTTTCGTCCGCACGCTTCCCGGAATGCTCGCCGACGCGGGCGGGCTCGACGGCTTCTTCATCGCGCGGCTGCGCGCGCCATCAGCCGCCTGAACGACGCGACAGGCGATAGAGCGCCAGTTCGCCATAATCCTTGGCGAGTCCGACCTTGCCGACATAATCGCAGTCGAAATCGCGCGCATTTTCGAGCGCGAGCATCGCGGCGAGCGGCTGGGTGCAATACACCTGTCCGACCAGGGTCACCGGCTCGATCCGCGCGGTGCGCGTGACCTCGGTGCCGTACCACAGCTCGTTACCGACCACCGGATCGACCCCGCGATAGATCGGGCCGAAGTGGATGCCTGTGCGCATCCCCGCCTTTTGCCCCTCGAGCCCGAGCCCGGCGGGCAGGACATTCAGCCTTTCCTGCATCGCGAGCGCGATCCGCGCCGCCGTCGCCGGATTGTCGATCACCGCATAGACCGCGTCGCCCCAGGTGTTGCGGAACAGCACGGCGTCGCCGAATTGATCGAGGATGCGCCCGATGCCGCCCATCACCTCGCTCGCGAACACCGGAAGTTCGGCCTCGCCGAGTTTCGAGAAACCCGCGAAGTCGGCGAACAGGATCGCATAAAGGCCGCGCTGCGTGCCTTCGGGCGGTTTCGGCGCGGGCGGAAAGTCGAGATTGCGGTCAAGGCCGCCGACAGCAATCGTCCGCGTTTCCCCGCCCCCGTCTTGCCAGAGCGCAATATCGGCATTGGTCCCGGCGATCTGCGCGCCTGAGCGCGCAGCCACCGCCGGGTCGACCACCGCAAGCTGGATCGCCACGGTTTCGAGCTCGCGCGCGCGCAGCTTGGCGAGCCCCATCGCGGTGTGCGAGCCGAGGATGAACTGGCAATCGTCGCTGACATAACCCGCTTGGCTCGCGAAATGGACCATCGCGGCGCCGTCGCGGCAGCGGCGATAACGCGGGAGCCACTCGGCGCCGCCCGACTGGACCGACTGGGCGATGAAATCATCCTCGGCAAAGGGCAGGACGATGGTCAGGTCGATGCCGCGGTCGAGCGCGGCTTCGGCGAACAAGATGTCGGCGCCGCACGCCAGCGGCCCGATCAAGGCCGACAGCGGCTGCGCATCGAGCGCTTCGGTGATCGCGTTCGCCGCATTCGCCTCGCCCGCGCCGCCAGCGCGGAACATGCGGCCGCAATAGACGCCGACGGGCGCGGGGCGGAGCAGCGCGGCGATGGCGGTCGCATGAGCCCCATCGATCGCGCCGCTGGCCGCCAGCCGCGCGATCTGGCGGCAGGTCGAGGCCCGGTCGCCCGCGCGCGTCCCCGCCTGCGCATCGGCGCCGCGCGCCTGGGCCAGCGCCTCCTCGCCGCGACCGAGCAGCAACAGCGCCTCGACAAGCGTCGCCTGGTCCCAATAATTGCCGGCGGCGGCGTTCGCGGCGATCGGTTCCGCCAGTGCCGCCGCGCGCTCGCGCTCGCCGAGCATCGCATACAGGCTGGCCGCGTTGATGGCCGGGAAATCCGCGCCTGACACCTGAAACGCATGGTCATAGGCGGCAGCGGCCTTCCTTAGAAAAGCCGCCCGCCGCGCGTCGTCATGATCGAAGGCTTCGTCCTTCCAGATACGCCCTGCAAGCGCCAGGCTGTCGACATCGCCGGTCGCGGCCAGGCCGAGTTGCTCGTAAAAGTGCATCGCACCAAGGCTGTCGCCCGACGCCGCGAGCGCGCGCACCATCAGATAGCGCAGCCGCGGACTCTCGGTCCCGTCGCGTCGCGCCGCCGCCGCGCAGTCGAAGGCGCTCAGCGCATCGCCCTGCCCGAGCCGGTGCGCGACCTCTGCCTCGACGGCGGCCGCCGATGCGGTCATTGCGCCCCGGCTTCAGCCGATTGGAGCAGCGCGACATTCGCCTTTTCAACCGCCGAAAGCTCGACGCTGTCGCTGGTCGGCTGATACCAGGAAAATTGGCCGAAATAGGCCTGCAGGCTTGGATCCTTGAAGCGCAGGCCATGCCGCGCGAAAATTTCATTCCGCGCCAACCGCGCCTGCTGTCGGCTCAGCCCCGCGACGTCGGCGGCGTTCAGCGCGCGCATCGCGGAATCGTCGATGATCGCCCCCTCGCCGCTCACGGCCGCCGCAGCCTTTGGCGCAGCCGCCGCGTCGTTTTCGACGAGGCGGATATATTTGCGGAACATGAAGCCCGTCGTGCCGTCGGCCTTGCGCACGCGCCACCATGGGCCGGACTGCCGGTAAGTCAGGAACGTCTCGCCTTTCAGCACCTTGCCGACGATCGCCGCCTTGCTGGTCTGGCTGGCGCGGATGTTGGTGAAGCCGTCGGGATCGTCGATCACCGCCGCCAGCGTGAAGGCTTCGACTGGCACCGCGGCCACGGGGACCGAACCATCCCCCTTGCTCTCCGGCGCGCTCGCCGTTTCCGTGGACGCTGCGGCGGTCGCCGGTTCAACCGGCGGCTGAAGGAGTTTCCACGCGAGGAGGGCAACCGCGACCACCGCAAGGCCCAGCAGAGCCCATGGCAGGAAAGATGATCTTTGCGCCGGGGACGGATCGGGCCGCTCGACCGGCGCCGGGCGCGGTGGCTCGGTTGGACGCGGCGGCTCCGCCGCCTGTCCGCACAATTCCTCCAGGCTCATCATTACCTTGCGCCAGCCGCGATGGTCGGGTTCGCCGTTCCAATCGGCCAACTCGGCGAACTGAATCTGATTGAACGGCAGCGGCGGCATCACGTCGTCGATCGACGTCTGCACCAGCTTCTTCTGGTTGCGCGCGACATCGGCCTCGGCGCGCACCCATTCGGACCCGGCCGAGGTGTGCGACCAGACGACGATCGCCGCCTTGGCGCTGCCGATCTTTTCGGTGATGACATCGCCGTAGGAGCGATGCGGCGGCAGTTCGGCATCCCACCACACATCGTAACCCGCCGCCGCGACCGCCTCGGCGATCTGGGCGACGCGCGCCTTGTTGTCGCGCGAATAGGAAATGAAGACATCGACCATCGGCTAGCCCCTTTGGATGAGAGGCTAGCCGGGGGTCATTCGATTCGCCAGCCTCAGAAGACCGCCTTCGGCGTATCCTCCTTCATCATCGCGGCGCGCACCATCGGGATCGGCGGGCCGCCATAGGACAGGAATTCGTCGTGGAACGCCTTCCACTTCGTCCGGTCGCCCTTGGTCCAGTCGTCGCGGAGCTTGCGGATCATCAGCTTGCCCATCGTATAGTTGAGATAGAGCGGATCATAGGTGCCGCGCGCCGCCTGCTGGCGGGCGTTGCCTTCGTCCTGATAGCATTGCTCCTTGAACAGTTTTTCGCTGTCCGCGACGGTCATTCCCTGGGTGTGGAGCCCGATCGCCGAGATAAAGCGGCAGTCGCGGAGCAGCGCGTTCGAAAGCTGGCCGATATGCGTTTCGGGGTCGCCATTGCCGAGCCCCGCGTCCCACATCATCTCCTCGGTATAATGCGCCCACCCCTCGGCGAAGGCATAGCCGACGAACAGCTTGCCGAAGATGCTCTCCGCGCGGTTCGCGTGGAGGAAGTTGAGGAAGTGACCCGGCCACACCTCGTGGACCGAGGTGAAGAGCAGGTCCTTCTTGCCCGGAACGAACGCCTCCTGCGTCGCCTTGTCCCAGCTCGGATCGGGCGGCGAGATGTAATAGACCGACGGCAGGCCTTTCTCATACGGCCCCGGAATGTCGATATAGGCGCTGTTCTGGCGGTTATAGGGCGGCGATTCCTCGACCTTGGCCTGTTCGGTGCCGGGGATCGAGACGAGATCCTTTTCGACGATGAAGGCCCGAAGCGCCGGAAGCTGGCGCCGCGCTTCGGCGACCGGGCCGTCGGCGGGCTTGTCCGAATTCATCTTTTTCATGCAGTCGGTGATCGTCATGCCGGCGGCATAAGTGGCGCAGGCCGCCTTCAAGGCGTCCTGGTTGCGCTTGAGGTCGGCCTGGCCGATGCGCTCCAGTTCGTCGAGCGGCGTATCGACCGCTTCGTTGGTCAGGATCATCTTGGCGAAATTGTCGGCGCCGATCGCATAGCCGTCGGCGGTGCCTGGCTTCGACCCGATATAGGCGGCGAGATCCTTCATCGCCGTCGCGGCCTTGGCCGCCGCGTCGTCGAACTGTTTCTGAAGCTCGGGATCCTTGACCTCGGCAAAGGCCTTCTTGGCGTCGCCGGTATAATAATCGGCGAAACCGCCAAAGCCCGCGGTGCCATATTTCACGAACGTCGCGGGCAGCGGCAGCTTGATGTTCGCCTTGATCTGCGCGGCCGCCGCCGGGACCTTCTGCGCATAGGCGATGAACGCCTTCATCCGCGTCGGCGCATCGGCATAGGGGCGCGAGATATAGACGTTGGGGTCGAGCTGACCGACATAATAGGCCGGGTTCTTGTGCGGGAAATCGGCGTCCTGCAGGAAGAAGAGTTGGCCCTGCGCGACATGCACCAGATAGTCGCGCTCGAACTTCTCGGCGTCGGTCATCTTGCCGTCGAACGCCTTGGCGTCGGCGATCGTCTTTTCGAGGAAAGCGATCTGCTTTTGCAGGCCTTCGGCCGACCAGTCGGGAAGCTGGCCGTCGAACTCATGCTTGCCCTGATAGACCGCGAAATTGGGATTGAGCGGGAAATAGCCCGCCAGGAAATTGTCGCGGAATTCGGTCCAGTTCTTTGCGTCCGATCCCGACGCGGGCTTGTCGCCCGATGCGTTGCAGGCGGTCAGAACAAGCAGCGCCGCGGCCATCGCGGCGCCGCCAAAGCGGGCAAATTGACGTGTCATTCGATCATCTCCCTCAATCGATGGCGGGTTTCTGCCACCCCGCCCGACGAATGACACCCGTTAATCGACGAACGGCATGGCCATGGCTCTGGACAGAGGCGGAATCGGCTCTAGGGCGGGGAACGATGGCAACCATATTCCCTCCCGATGGTGAAGAGCCCGAGCTGCCGGGCCCAGCGATCCTCGATCCTTCCCCGCTCAGCATCCCCGACTATCGCTATTATTGGGTCGCACGCTTCACCGCGGTGATGGCGACGATCGCGGTGGTCGTGGTAATCGGCTACCAGCTCTACGACACCGCGCGCACCGACTATGGCATGACAATCAAGGAAGCGTCGTTCCAGCTCGGGCTGCTCGGTCTCGTCCAGTTCGTGCCGATCGCCCTGCTGACCCCCGTCGCCGGCTGGGCCGCCGACCGATTCGAGCGGCGCAGCGTCGCGATCTTTTCCAATATGATCGACTTCGCGATCGCGATCCTGCTCGGCTGGTTCACCTGGACCGACGCGCTGACGTTGAACCTGCTGTTCGGCCTGGCCGCGCTGCACGGCGTCGCCCGCGTCTTTTCGGGCCCGGCGATGAGCGCGATCGCGCCGAACATCGTGCCGCCCGCGATCCTGCCCCGCGCGATCGCGATGAGCAGCATCGCCTGGCAATCGGCTTCGGTGATCGGCCCGGCGGCGGGCGGCCTGCTCTATGCCGCGCATCCGACCTCGGTCTATATCTTCGCCGCCGCCCTTCTCGTCATCTCGGCCTGGACGATCAGCCGGGTGCGCCCCGTGCTGCCGCCGCCCGCCGAAGTCCGCCGCCATCCGCTGCGCGAGATGGTCGACGGCCTGCAATTCGTCTGGAGCAAGCGCTTCCTGCTCGGCACGATCACGCTCGACCTGTTTGCCGTCATCCTGTCGGGGGCGACCGCGATGCTGCCCGTTTATGCCCGCGACATATTGCATGTCGGCTCCGAAGGGCTCGGCCTGCTTCGCGCCGCACCGGCAGTCGGGGCGGCCGTTGTCGCCCTGGGGCTCGCGATCCGCCCGATCGAGCGCAATGTCGGGGTCAAGATGCTGTGGGCGGTCGCCGCCTTCGGCGCCGGGACGGTCGCCTTCGGCTTGTCGACCAACCTCCTGTTGTCGCTGGCGCTGCTCGTCCTGATGGGCGCGGCCGACATGTTCTCGGTCTTCGTGCGCGGCACGCTGATCCAGCTCAACACCCCCGACCATATGCGCGGGCGCGTCAGCGCCGCGTCGGGCCTCGCGATTTCAGCGTCGAACGAGCTCGGCGAGATGCGCGCGGGCGCGATGGCCGCGGCGATCGGCCCGGTCAGCGCCGTCGTCGTCGGCGGCGCCGCGGCGATCGGCGTCACCGCGCTCTGGTCGTGGCTCTTCCCGGAACTGCGGCGCGCCCGAACCTTCGAGGCCCGCTTCGACAGCGACGACTGAGGCGTTTCGGCGACGCGCCGACGCGCCCCATCAACTCGTCGCAAGCCGCCGTCTTTTCATCACAAACTCATTGTCAATTTATTTAGTTGAGTTATTCAGATCACACCCGTCTCCGCGGTCCCCCTCCTCCCATCGATGGAGAATCCGCCATGCACAACGCCACCATTCGCCATAAGATCCTGACGATTCCCGGGTTTCACAACAGCGGCCCGACCCATTGGCAAAGCCTTTGGGAGCATAAGTTCGCGAACGCCGAGCGAGTCGAGCTTGGCCGCTGGGCCGAACCCGATCGCGATGCGTGGGTTCGCCGGATCGCCGAGGCGATCGAGGCCGAGAGCGCGCCCGTGCTGATCGCCGCGCACAGCCTCGGCTGCCACGCCTTTGCCCATTGGTTCGCCGCCGCGAGCACGCCGACGCGCAGCCGCATCGCAGGGGCGCTGCTCGTCGCGCCGCCCGACCTCTCGCGCCTGCGGCACGAACCGCGCATCACCGGCTTTGCCGACACGCCGGGATTCACCTCGCGGACGCCGATCATCGTCGTGGCGAGCGACGATGATCCCTATGCCAAGACCGCTTATATCTGGCGCCTTGCCCGGCAATGGGACGCACGCTTCGTCAATGCGGGGCCGTTCGGCCACATCAACGCCGACTCGGGCGTGGGGGACTGGCCTTATGGACAGTATCTGCTCGCCTCGTTACAACCCGCGCCGACGCCGGCGCTGGCGGACGAAAGCCAGTGGCTGCGCGCCGGAGACTGGCCGAATCGCGTCCGCCGCGACCCGCAGTTCGAATTCAAAGAAAGAGCGCACCGATCATGAAAGCCAATTCGATCCTCGATACCATCGGGAACACGCCGCATATCCGCATGGCCAAGCTGTTTCCGGACGCCGAAGTCTGGATCAAGTCCGAACGCAGCAATCCCGGTGGTTCGATCAAGGATCGCATCGGCCTGGCGATGATCGAGGCCGCCGAACGCGACGGCAGCCTGAAGACCGGCGGCACCATCGTCGAGCCGACGTCGGGGAACACCGGCATCGGCCTGGCGATGGCGGCCGCGGTCAAGGGCTATAAGCTGATCCTCGTCATGCCCGAAAGCATGTCGCTCGAACGCCGCCGGTTGATGCTCGCCTATGGCGCGACCTTCGACCTGACCCCGCGCGAGATGGGCATGAAGGGCGCGATCGAGCGGGCGATCGAGCTGGTCGAAACGACCCCCGGCGCCTGGATGCCCCAGCAGTTCGAGAATGAGGCGAATATCGACATTCACGTCCGCACCACCGGCCCCGAAATCCTTGCCGATTTCAAGGACACGCCGATCGACGTGCTGATCACCGGGGTCGGCACCGGCGGTCATATCACGGGCGTCGCGCAGTTCCTCAAGCCGCATTGGCCGAACCTGAAAGTCTTCGCGGTCGAACCCACCCAATCGCCGGTCATTTCGGGCGGCCAGCCGGGCCCGCACCCGATCCAGGGCCTTGGCGCCGGTTTCATCCCGCGCAATCTCCACACCGATCTTCTCGACGGAGTGATCAAGGTCGAAGCCGCCGACTCCAAGCAATGGGCGCTGCGCGCCGCGACCGAAGAAGGCATGCTCGTCGGCATCTCGTCGGGCGCCACCCTCGCCGCGATCGACCAGAAGCTGGCCGAGTTGCCGCCCGGCACCCGCGTGCTCGGTTTCAACTACGACACCGGCGAGCGCTATCTTTCGGTTCCCGACTTCCTGCCGGAAATCTGACCTCGCGCGATGCGCCTTGATGGGGATCCATCGGCGACGCCGCTGCGGCGCGACTGCCCAGCGGCGACGCCGCGTCTCGACTGGACGGGCTGGCTGTTCGTCCTGATCGCCGCCGCGGCGATCGTCGCGGTGCTCTATGCCAGCGGGCTGGCGAGCGTCGGCAGGCAGGACGCGCGGCCGCACCCGGTCGCGCCGCCCGCCGACGTCGTTCCCGACGTCCAGCCGATGGAACTCGCGCCGGTTACCGAAGCCGACGCACGCGCGCAGAACGCCGATATTCCGCTCGTCACCCGGGGTTTCGTCGCCGCGCGGCCCTTTCTCTATGCGGGCAGCGGCGACGGCCGGGCTCGCGCGCGCGACTGCCTTGCCGCCGCGATGCTTTACGAAGCAGGCGACGATTCCAAAGGGCAGCTCGCGGTCGGCCAGGTCGTGATCAATCGCGCCCGCCACCCCGCCTTTCCCAAGTCGATCTGCGGCGTCGTGTTCCAGGGATCGGAACGCACGACCGGATGCCAGTTCACCTTCACCTGCGACGGCGCCCTGAACCGCCGCTATTCGGACGCCGCCTGGGCGCGCGCGCAGGCGAATGCCGACAGCATGTTGTCGGGAACCACCTATCCCAAGGTCGGCCTCGCGACCCATTATCACACCGACTGGGTGCGCCCTTATTGGAGCGATAGCCTCGAAAAGATCGCGATCGTCGACACCCACCTCTTCTTCCGCTGGCCGGGCTATTGGGGAACGCCGGGAGCGTTTCGCGGCGCGGTGTCGGGGAACGACGCGGGAATCGCCAAGATGGCGGCGATCTCCCCCGCCCACGCGCTCGCGGTCGGCGCTCCATCAGCCGATCTCGCCGGGGTCGACGCCAATGCCGCGGTCGGCGAGGCGAAAGTGGTTGTCGGAGCCGGCGACGCTGCGGGCCGCGACACCATCTATGTCGCGCTCGACCGCCGCGCCGCGCCCGCAAGCTTCGTAACGACCGCGCTGCGCCTGTGCGGCGACAAGCCCTATTGCAAGTTCATGGGCTGGACCAACCCGGTGCTGAAGCCCGACAGCGACACGATGAGCGACCTGCAGCGCGCGGCGATGACCTTCTCTTACCTTCGCGACGACAAGGCGGGGTTCGAAAAGGCGCTGTGGAATTGCAGCGAATATAAGCGCGACGACGTCCGCCAGTGCATGAAGCGGTAAGATCAGACCGAGCAGGAATGTCGGCTTAGGGGTGGGAAGTTGACATTCCTGCTGATGACCTCATCCTATAGAAATCGGGGACGCGACCATGAACATTTCCAACTCTGACTTCATCCAGCTTGTGAAGCGTACACGCGAGAAGTTCGGTGTGAGCATTGACGAAGCTCATGGGCTGATTTTTGCGGACGAGGAGATGAGGCGCCTTGTCGCATGGCGTATCAATCACGACGAGGCCTGCAAGCGACAAGCTATGTGGGATCTTCGCGAAAAAGGCGATCACTCTCGCTTCGAGTTGGTTGGCGGTCGTATCCGATTTCGCGGTCAGGGTTCAGATCACTGACGTCCGCTATTGGTCGCAAGCGGACTCCCTACCTACCTTCGTCATTCCCGCGAAAGCGGGAACCCAGTGTGGGATCAGCCGATGCCCGCTCTGGGTTCCCGCTTTCGCGGGAATGACGAAGTGGAGAGAGGCGGAGCGTCGCTTTCCGGCCGTGAGCCCCCTACCCCTTCGCCATCAGCTTCATCGCCATCGACGTCAGCGCCTCGGTCGCGGTCGAGATCACCGTCGGGGCGTCAGGCGCCCAGAAGGGCGAGTGGAGGCTGGGCAGAGTCCGCCCTTCCTTCTTGGCCGCGTCAAATTCGGCCTGCGGGACGCCGCCGACCCAGATAATCAGGCTCTTGATGTCCTTATTCTCGTCGCGCGAAAAGCGGCCGAAATCCTCGCCGCCCATCACCGGCGGCAGTTGGACAACGCGCTGATCGCCGAAGCGCGCCTTGAGACCCGCCGCCATTTCCTGCGTGAAGTCGGGGGTGTTGAAGGTCGCGGGGGTATATTCGTTCTTCTCGACGCTCACCACCGGCATGCGATCGTCGGGGATCCCCGCGGCGATCGCTTCGCCTTTCGCGATGCGCGCGATTCCGTCGAGCAGCTTCGTGCGCACCTCGTCGGTATAGCTGCGCACCGTCAGTTGCAGCTTCGCCTCGTCGGGAATGATATTATGCTTGGCGCCGCCGTGGAAACTGCCGACCGTGACCACCGCGCTGTCGAGCGGGCTGATCTCACGCGACACCAACGTCTGGAGCGAGGTCACGATGCGGCTCGCGAGCACGATCGGGTCCTTCGTCGCCTGCGGATAGGCGCCATGGCCGCCGAGCCCCTTTACGAGGATATCGACGCTGTCGACGTTGGCGAGCGCATAGCCCGGCGTATAGCCGATCATCCCCGCCGGAAACTGCGCCGCGTCGTGAAAGGCGATTGCATATTGCGGGCGCGGAAAGCGGGTATAAAGCCCGTCCGCCAGCATCATCCGCGCACCCGCGCCGCGTTCCTCGGCGGGCTGGCCGATCATCACCAGCGTGCCCGACCATTTATCCTTGTTCGCCGCCATCAGCCGCGCCGTCCCGATCCACGCGGTCATATGGGTGTCGTGGCCGCAGGCGTGCATCACGCCGGTCTCGACGCCCTCCTTCGTCGTCACCCGCACTTTCGATGCGCCGGGCCATCCCGTCTGCTCGGTCACCGGCAGCCCGTCCATGTCGGCGCGGATCAGCACCACCGGGCCGGGACCATTCTTCATCACCGCGACGACGCCGGTGCCGCCGACCTTTTCGGTCACCTGGAAGCCGAGCTTGCGTGCCTCGGTCGCGAGGATACCCGCCGAGCGGACCTCCATGAAGCTGAGTTCGGGATTGGCGTGCAAATCCTTGTAGATCGTCATCAGCGACGGCATCTGCCCCTGCACCTCAGCGCTCAGATCCTGCGCCGCGGCCGGCGTTCCCAGCATCAGGGCGGCCACACCCATCCACAAATTCCGCATGATATTTCCCCTGTTTGTCAGCCGGCTGGAACAAGCTCGATCACGTCGAGCAAGGATTCATAAGCGGGCGTCGGCAGCACGAGCCGCCAGCGATTGTCGCCGATCCGTTCGACCAGCCCCGCCATGTCGCGCATCCGGTCGCTGCCATAGCTGACCGCGCTCGACTCGTCGCCGAGCACCAGCGTGCCCAGAAAGACCTGCCGCGTCAGGTCGTCGGGAAAGATCAGCCCGACCGGCCGCTGCGATCCGGTCAGCTTGGTCAGGCTCATCAGTCCCTGCTCGGGCGCGACGCGGCAGCGGAACCAGTCATAGGCGATATAGCCGAGCGTGCCGCGACCCCGCGTCCCGATCTTGATCGTGCGGCAGCGATAATCGCCCGGCGGCAGATGCGGGTTGGGCAGCGCCGCGTCGGGCCGCAGCAACACGCCTTCGCGGTCGATATTCGCGCCATAGCCCTTGGCGCGCGCGTCGGCGAGCGCGGCGGTCCAGCTCGAATACCAGTTCCGGATGCGCTGCTTGTCCTGCGTGGTCGCGGTGGCGCGCCACGTCCCTGCGGGATCGGCGACCGGCGCGTCGGCCGCCGATGGCGGCATCGACGGCACCGTCCGGCAGGCGCCGAGGGCGAGCCCCAGCGCCACGATGGATATCTTTCGGATGCGACCCCGCATATCGTCCTCCCGGCCCCTGTTCGGTTAACCTTAAGAGCCGGAAGGATAATGCTCAAGACCGCGTGATCGCTTTGCGGATTTCAATACGAACCCGGTCGTCTCCCATTTTCGTCATGCTGAACTTGTTTCAGGGAGACGAGAAATCAAAAGCCAGCTCCGTCAGGTCACGGAGGGTCAGGCGGCGGTCCACCCGCCATCGACGCTGAGGTTCGCGCCGGTGATGTTCGCTGCCTCGTCGCGCGTCAGGAAGGCGGCGAGCGCCGCAACCTGATCGACGGTGACGAATTGCTTCGTCGGCTGCCCGGCGAGCAGCACGTCGTTGATCACCTGCTCGCGCGTCATGTGCCGCGCCTTCATCGTGTCGGGAATCTGGTTTTCGACCAGCGGCGTCCAGACATAGCCGGGGCTGATGCAGTTGACGGTGATCCCCGCTTCGGCGACTTCGAGCGCGACGGTCTTGGTCAGGCCCGCCAGACCGTGCTTCGCGGCGACATAGGCCGATTTGAACGGCGAGGCGACGAGCGAATGCGCCGAGGCGGTGCCGATGATCCGTCCCCATTTCTTCTTGCGCATCCCCGGCACCGCGTGACGGATCGTGTGAAACGCCGCGGTCAGGTTGAGCGCGATGATCATGTCCCATTTTTCGACAGGGAAATCCTCGACCGGCGCCACGAACTGCATCCCGGCATTGTTGACGAGGATATCGACCCCGCCCAGATCCTTGTCGGCGCGCCGGAACATCGCCTCGATCTGATCGGGCTTGGTGAGATCGGCGGCGTCATAGGCCGCCTTGCCGTCGTTCAGCACCGCAAGCGCCGCGCGCTCGGCCTCGATCGCGTCGGCGTCACCGAAGCCGTTGATGACGATATTCGCGCCCGCGGCGGCGAACGCCTTGGCGATGCCGAGCCCGATGCCCGAGGTCGATCCGGTGATGAGCGCGGTTTTGCCTTTAAGATGCACGGCGTTTGTCCTTTCTGGTGGGGGAGAGTATCAGCCGGCCTTGGGGCGAAGGTCGCCCGACTGGACGGCAAAGCTGTCGGAGCGCCCCTCTGCGATGCTGTCGGCGAGCAGGTGGCCGTCCTTCATCGCGGCCTCGACCGCGGCGCGGCCCAGCGCCCAATTGGCTTCCATCGTCGCGCGCGAAAATTCGAAGTCGCGCACGCCGGTCTGCCACGCGGGGGGCTGGTGAACGAGTTGGACGACGTTGAGCGCCTTGGCGTCGATCATCTTCTCGATCGCCTTCACCTCGGGCAGGTCGCGGGCTTCGGGAGGCAGCTTGGCGAGCATCCGGTCGATCAGCCGATGTTCCTTGCGCCGTCGCACCAGCCCATCGGAAATGCGGCGCGTGCGGCTGGAGAAACGAATGTCCTTCTCGCGCGACCAGGCTTCCTCCAGGTCGTGCGGGCGGTCGCCGCGCGCCGGGAACAGGTCGACCTGGAACACGAGCATATCCTCATGCCCCGCCTCGACGACATGTTCGAGCGGGGTGTTCGAGACCAGGCCGCCGTCCCAATACCAATGGCCGTCGATCTCGATCGGTGGCAGGCCCGGCGGCAGCGCGCCCGACGCCATGATGTGCCGCGCATCGATCGTATCGGTCGTCGTGTCGAAATAGCGGAAATTGCCGGTCTCGACCGCGACCGCGCCGACCGACAGCCGAACCTTGCCATGATTCAGCCGGTCCCAGTCGACCAGCCGGTCGAGCGTCGCCGCGAGCGGCGCGGTGTCATAGAAGCTGACCGCGGCGGGCGTCTGCCGCTCGGCGAACATCGGCGGTGGGATGCGGGGCACGAAAAAGCCGGGCACGCCGAAGGTCGCGACGCGCGCCGCAGCGCCAAGATGCGTCCATTCGCGGGCCAGATCATTGTCGAACGTCGGGAATGACGGCA